>NZ_QTWD01000006.1:1057-256216 GCF_003460955.1 Blautia sp. AF26-2
ACAGACAGAGTACGCAAAATTGCTGGAAGAAAAGAAAAAGACTTATTCCGAGTATCGGCGCTCCCGTGAAGAAATGAGGGAGTTTTTGACTGCAAAAGTGAATGTAGATCGAGTGCTGAAAATGGAGGTAGAACAGGATGTTGAAAAAGAAAAAGACCACGGCCAGCGGTAAGCTGGTCCTGGTCAAAAGCGTTCGCAGGCACTGGACATCCGGGGGATGTCCGCTTAGTGCCGACCGGAGTGGAACGGAGACCGCGCAGCCACAGAATGAAATTCTGTGTTCAAAGGGGCTTGGGGGCGCTGCCCTCAACAAGCAAGCGGAGAGGAAAATCACGGAGGGATTTTCTTCTCTGCGGGCCTGTGTGTATTAACACAGGCATTGCTTGCCTCTTTTCTCCGAAAATGAAAAGAGCCAGTGAGAGAATCGTTAAATTTCACTCACTGGCTCAATTCGTTTCAAATTTCTCGGACAACTCTGTCAGTTCTTTCAACGTTTCTTGGATGTGATGCAACAGGGTGTCACGCATTTCTGGCGGACAGCTGGAATAAAGCATTTTCATCTGATTGACACCTTCATCTTCCAGAGAAACATCTGGATTTATAAGCGTATCTAAAGAGATGTGCAGGACCTTTGCCAATGCTCTTAAAATCAAATAGGAAGGATTCATTTTTCCCTTTTCGATATTGGCGATTTGCTTTACAGAAACATGGCTCAGATCAGAAAGTTCCTGTTGTGTCAGTTCTTTATTCTTTCGGGCTTCCCGCATTTTTTGCCCTAAAGCAGTTAAATCATCAATTGGCATAATCGTTCACCTTAATAATATTGTATCGTTCCGGTTTGTGTAAAGGAATAACCTTATTATGCCTGATAAGCGGTATGATTATACTGATTTTACAAGGCGATGAACGAAGACAACATTGTATTGCTTGAGATAAGAAACTATAATAAATAGGGAAACAGGAAATGGAGAGTAGCACTTCTTAGAGTAAAACGCAAATGTATTTGTGAACGTATCAGCAATCTTGAGAAGCGACGAGGTATTTGGATAATTTGTCAAATGAAGAAAAACAGTTGCTGTTGGACAGAACTTTCTTACATATATAGGAAATTATACGCTTCATCATAAATTCAAAAAACTATGTTATCCTATAAATTGGAGGTGGAACAATGCAGAAGATTTTAATTGTCGAAGATGATATTGACATTCAGGATATATTGAAAAACCATCTAATTGATGCAGGCTATGAAGTTGCCGTTGCGTCTGATGGCGTGAATGGAATTGCAATGTTTGATGATACAATCGATCTTGTGCTGTTAGACATCATGCTCCCTAAAATCGACGGCTATGGTGTATGTGAGGTCATTCGCAAGCGGTCACAAATCCCTATTATTATGCTTACTGCGCTTTCGGATGAAGAAAACCAGTTGCGGGGTTTTGAACAGCAGATTGACGATTACATTCCAAAGCCCTTTTCGCCCAAAATCCTGCTATGCAAGATTGCGGCTATTCTTCGCCGTAGGACTGCGGAAAATCAAAATCCATCCCTGCTTACTTATAAAGAGTTGAATATGGATGTTGATGGATTTCATGTGTATCAAGACGGAAACGAGGTTGTTTTGACCAGCAAAGAGTTTGCGCTTCTTAGGCTTATGCTTGAAAATCAGGGAAAGGTTTTTACTCGGCAAATGCTACTTGACCGATTGTGGGCGGACGATTTGGAGGTCGAGGATCGGATCGTTGACAGTCACATAAAGAACATTCGCAAAAAGTTAAATGCTGACTATATAAAAACAATCAGAGGGGTGGGATACAGAATTGACCAAGCACATTAAACAACGGTTATCCGTCAAGATTTTTATAATTACACTTCTTCTACTGGGTGCAGCTTGTAGCGGAACATATCTCTTCATCTCAAAGCTGTTACCTACGACATATTCCAATCTGATAAATGCGGCTACGGAGAAAGCCGCTATGCACCTTGTTGAGCAAATGACAGCCTTTGACAATATATCTGATTGCGAAAATGATATATCTAATTTTTCAAAGGAAACAAATGCCGCTTTTTGGATTGAGGATAGTAACGGTCGTATGATATATCCCGACGAGGCATCAATGGAAACCTCTACTACTTCGGCAGATTACACAGTTACATTCGATGAAGATGAATCGCTCATAGATATGCAACCATCTGGGAAAACTACGACAAATTTTTACCCGTTCACATTGAAAAACGGTACTGCTTATACATTGGCAGTTCAAACGGATTTGTTCGTTGTACAGCAGGCAACAAAGGTATTGTTGTCTATACTTCCGTATGTCATCCTAATGGTCTTTCTGCTTTCTCTCCTTTGTGCATGGCTCTATACACGGTACATCACTCGACCTATTGTGCGACTGAGCAAGATTTCAAAGCGAATGGCAGAACTGGATTTTTCCGGTCAATGTAGTACAGGACGAGAAGATGAATTAGGTTGCTTGGCGCAAAATCTAAATTCATTATCTGCTTCGCTATCTACTGCATTGAACGACCTTCAAGCTGCCAACCAACAGCTCAAAACAGATATTGAAAAGGAACAGGAGTTAGAAAGACAGCGGGTAGACTTTTTCTCGGCAGCATCCCATGAACTGAAAACACCACTAACCATTTTGAAAGGACATTTGGCGGGGATGCTGAACGGAGTCAGCGGCTATGAAAATCACATAGAGTACATGGAGCGTTCGCTTGCCGTTGTTGATAGGATGGAGAAGTTGGTAAAAGAACTGCTGTATCTTTCCAAAGCGGAGGGAACTCAAAAAACTGAATATAAAACCGTTGATTTTGCGGAAATACTTCGGGTACAGATTGCCACAGTAGCAGATTTATTGGAAGAAAAGAAACAGCACCTTGAAGCAAATATTCCTACCCGCCTTTATTGTGAAGTGGAACAAGCACAGATGGAACGGGCAATTCAAAATATATTGGTAAACGCAATTCGCTATTCTCCAAGTGGTGAATTGATTCGTATATCTTTGTCCGAAACGCATGGTACGATTCGCGGTGAAATTGAAAACACAGGTGTCCGTGTGCCTGACGATGCTATTCCACATTTGTTTGAAGCCTTCTATCGAGCAGATACATCTCGTAACCGCAATACAGGCGGAACCGGATTAGGGCTTTATATTGTTCGCAAAGTCATGGAAATGCACCGAGCAAATTACGGCATTTCAAATATAAACAATGGTGTACTGTTTTGGTTTGAATTGCCTTGTAAGCAGCCGGTAGACAACTCCATCTAAAATCCATAATCCATGCAAACTATATCCAAGTTGCTTTGTTATATTATAGCTGTCCTCAAGAGGGCAGCTATAATTTTTAGAAAGCGAGGTCTTATCTATGAAGAACAAAAAAATTTTGGCAATAGGCTTGTGCGGAGCAATCTGTTTAAGCATTGCAGGGGTTACTTATGCAAGCGCATCGGCTTCGGACACACCAAAGGTTTCAACATCTGAAACGGGAAACACATCCGGCGCAGATATTCTCTATCAGGATACAGACGGTGGACAAATCAGCGTTGACGGTAAAAATTGGGTTGCCGAGGCAGATTATGAGAAGAACAATGCGGCACCGGATGTGCAGTGGTGGACAGCTGATGAATACGAGGCGTGGATGAACGAACAGAAAAAAGAGATGGAATCTTTGACTGGAACCGGAGATGGTTGGTATGATGGGCAAGGCGTATTCCGCGAATTTACGCAGGAAAGCGTAGATGCTATGATGGACAGCTATAAAGAAACTCTGGAAAGTATCAAAAAGGGAGTATTGTATTCCAAAGACGACGGTGACGGCGATACCTACTCCATGATTCCACCTACTGAAGATGTAGTTTCCTCTTATAGTGTTGATGTAACAAAAGATAACGGAAAAACAGTACACATTGGGGATTATTCCACAGTTGAGGAATTAGACAAAGCCATTTCTGATGCAGTTAAAAATGGTCAACTCACACAAGAAGAAGCAGACTCCGTTCAGAAATAATAACTAAGCCATTCTGCCGGACGACGGCAAAAGAAAAAAAGCCGTCGTAGAGCAGACAATTTGACACGCCCATTTGAAACGGCGGCTTTGATTTCAGAGCCGCCGTTTCTTTGCGTTTGCACAAATCTATGACGACTTGCAGGGAGACGGTTGTTCTTTTGGCCCAACAAAAACCAGATGACACGATAGAGATCGACTTAGACCTGGACGAGCTGGATGCCACCAGTGCCGAGTTGAAAGCAACCTATCAGGAAATCAAAGATTATGTGCTGAAAGAATTTGGCTTGAAGGTTTCAAGTTTATATATTTCTCAGGTAAAACGCAAATGTGGAATTGAAGTGGGAGAAAACTATAATCTTCCAAAATCAGAAAATGCAAGAGTTCCACAATGCCCGAAAGAGAAGGAAGAAGCTATCAAGGCTGCCCTGAAATACTTTGCGATGATCTAAGAACATCGCTGATTTCAAGGAGGAATAATGCATGAAAAGCACATTTGAAAAAATGGGTGGAACCTACACACTGGGAGCAGACGGAATTTACTATCCGAATCTTGTCAGTACAGATGAAGAACCGCATTATGGGAAATATGGAATGATTCGGAAAACGTATCTGAAAGAGCATCGTCCGGCAATGTATTCTCTGTATATGTTGGAAGACAGATTAACAGAACATCTGAATGCTGTGGATGATAAAGCACAGGAGAGAACGAATATTCTGGTGCGTCAGATGATGGAGCGGCAGGGCATTACGGAAGAATCGAAAGCTCGTGATCAGATGGAATGGGTCAGAGCGGTAAATAATATCCGGAATGCTGCAGAAGAGATTGTGTTAAAAGAATTGATTTACAGGTAAACAAAGAGCTGAACAGGTGCAGAGACTAATCTGACTTGTTCAGCTTTTATAATATATGATATTATAAGTGAAAGTGATATAATATGTTCATAATTTTTCTTTTAAGGAGCGTAACGATGAGTACATTTAGAGATTGGGAAGCATATAAGAGATTAAAGAATCGAGCGGATACAAATTCTGTAGTGGATGTATTGAAAAATAAAAGCACAGGGGATTTAATTGTTAGGAAAATAATATATGGAATCGAACAGCCTTTGTATCAAGCTGTATTCACAAGGGAAATGCGTGCTTTGTATAAACTGAATAAATGTTCGAATATTGTTAATATATTGGGAGATGATTATTTAGTTATATCAACAACCAAGGAAAAGGTTGGAGTAATTTATTTAGAATATATAAACGGAATAGAATTAGGAAAATCATCTATTGAAAATTTTTCTGCAAAAGAGCGATTTTCAATAATAAAACAATTATTAGATGCCATTGAAATATCACATTCCAATGGGATTATCCATAGAGATATTAATCCTAATAATATCATGCTTACCGACGATAAACAGGTCAAGTTAATTGATTTTGGCATATGTAAAATCAATGATATGATCAATTCAGCAACAGTATATAAACTAGGGACTAATGCCTACTCAGCTCCTGAAGTTCATCAACATAGTGAAAATGCAACTGAAAAAAGTGATTTATATTCGCTTGGTGCGGTAATTTATTTCCTTTTTACCGGTCAGCAACCTCCATTAGCAGTACAGTTTCAGGATGTATTAAATAGAACTAGTGGAATGGATGTTTCATTAAAGCCGATATTAAAAAAATTAGTTGCGGAAAATCCTGATGACAGATATGAAAATGTTTTTGAATTGAGAGCTGATTTTTCAAAACTATTTACACGCTTTTTGAATTTGGATAAAACAATTATTTTGACAGCGGCATACGAACGAATAAAGGAATTGAGAAACCTTAAATTATTACCACAGTCAATAAACATTAAAATGGCAACCGAAACGTATATGCCAGAGAACTTTTTAGATTTGTATGCATTTTGTAGAAAAGAAGAATCAAATGAGAATGAAGAAACGATGATTTACATCTTCTTAGGATTTAATTTTCAGGCAGAATGTGTGTTTGATGATGAGCAAAGCGTGTTTGACGTTGTAAAATTTAGAAAGATTCTTCCAATTGATCGTGATAGACTTAAGAAAAGATTTGCTAAAATTGAGGGTGAAATAAGATTTGTAGATAAAAGAATTGCACATAGAGAATTGAAAAACGATAGTTTCGAAATAAAAAATATTATCTATGATTATTACGAAAATTATATGTCAAACAATAATGTTGATTGTGAATATAAGGAAAAGTATGGAGTATGGAGAGATTTATTAGAATTAATAAGAGAAGATATCGAGAAAAATGTTGTAAGAGTACCATATGATTCTTATGAAGTAAAGAATAATCTTTTAAGATTTAAGCTTAAAAAGGGCACTTTTATAGATGAAGAACGTTTGAATAAAGAACAAGTATTTGTTTATGAAAAAAAAGTCGGAAAAAAGAAAGATAAAATAAAGCCTGTGACAGTAGGTACTTATGAAAATGATATTTATGAGAAAAATCAAGTAGTTTTAGAAATAAATAAGCAAGGAACAATAGGATTGCCAGCAAGCGGTTTTATTTGTTTAGATTATAGGAAAGATAAAATTAATGTTGAAAGACAGTTAGATGCTTTAAATGTTCTGGAAAAAGAAGATTATCAGTGCTCTTTTAATTTGAAGAGAATAATTTCAGGTGTGGAGCCCCCGTCTGTAAATGTTATTTCGAAACCGATACATATGTTTAATGAGAAATTAGATTTTCCACAAAGGACTGCGATAAAAAAAGCATTAGATGCAGATTCTATAGCAATTATTCAAGGTCCTCCAGGAACAGGAAAAACGAATGTTATTATCGAAATTATTTTACAAATACTGAAAGCAAACAAAAAGAATCCAGATGTTGAACCTAAGAAGGTGTTACTAGTTTCTCAATCGCATCCAGCAGTAGATAAAATGTTAGAAGATTTAATTAGGGAAAGTGACGAAAGACCTGATTTGCTTCGTATTGGAAGAGATGAAAAATTAAATGAGGAAATAAGAGAAGAGTATTCTATTAATGATGTGAAGGAAAAATGGTATCAAAATGTTAGAAGAATATGTAATGATTATACTAAAAATGCACTTGAGGAAATTGGAATTCCAGAAGAGGAGTTTGAAAAATATTTTTTGAAATTGGAAAATTCAAAAGTGGAAAACATGGATTTTTCAGTAGAAGATAAATTGTTTGTTGAAAATTTTATAAAAAAAACAAAAGGGGTAAAGTCAGAAAGGACAAGAAAAATACTGGAGATTCAGAGAGAATGGACAGAACAATTAAAAAAGTGTGATGAAGTAGAACTTTATATTATTAAAAGTACGGTAATTATTGCTGGTACATGTACAGGATTTGTGTCAAACAGGATTATACGTGATGTTGAATTTGACTATGTTATTGTAGATGAAGCAGCTAAGGCAACGTTTCCTGAATTAGCAGTTTCGTTAAATAAGGCACATAAAATTATATTGGTAGGTGATCATCAACAACTACCACCTGTTTTAGATACTGAAATAATTAGAAATAATAAGGAAAAACTTGATGAGGAGGGGTTGGCGCAAGGTATTTTTGAAAGAATGTATAATATGTTTCCAGAGGATAATAAACATCGTCTTACTATACAATATAGAATGCACCCAACTATTGGTACGTTGATTAGTCATGTGTTTTATAATGATGAGATCCAAAATGGAGTAGAGGCGCAGGATAGAGAATTGTGTATAGAAGGATATGAGGGAATTGCAATTGAGTGGATTAGTACATCCAAGTATTCGATAAAAGAGCGGTATGAAAAGGAATTTGATAATAATGGAAAAAAATCATATCAAAATTATCTTGAGCGAAATATTATTGAACGAAAACTATTGGAATTAGATTCTAAACTTGTCAAAAGGACTAAGGTTGCAGTAATTACAGGATATGGATCGCAAAAGTACATTTTGCAAACAATGGTAAAACAACATTCCTTTAAGCATATTGAGGTTGACGTAGATACTGTAGATGCATTTCAAGGTAGCCAAAAAGATATTATTCTGTATTCTACTGTTAGAAGTAGTGGAAACAAATACGGTATTGGCTTTTTGAAATCAGAAGCTAGAATTAATGTTGCATTTTCTAGAGCAAGATGCTTGTTGATTATTGTTGGAGATATGAAATTTCTTGATAATTATAAAATCAGAGGAAATAAATTTCCTGAAATTATCAAATATATTACAGAATCTGAAGGGTGTCGCATTATAGAAAAGTAGGAGAAAAGAAATGAAACAATTAGTAGCAGCAGTATCGAGAAAACTTCCCCGGGAGTTAAAAAATTTTCATTTAATTAAAAGACAGAGTATATTTATTCCGTATTGTGAAATAGGTATTACCTGTTTAACAAAGGAAGTAACAGAAATAAATTTGTTTTTTGAAACAATATTAAAATTAATTGATATCGAAGTGGCTGATGTATATGAGATATCTGCAATTATGGGGGTGGAGTTTAAATTATTAAAAGAAGCCATAGTAGATATGATTGAACAGAAGTATATTATCACTTCACAGAATAAATTGATTATGACACCTAGGGGGCGAAAAGCTTTAGCGGATAGAAAACAGGTTACTATTCGTAAAAGAAATATAAATGAACTTTCTGTAAATATGATTACGGGTAATATTGAAGAAAGTGGAAAAAATGCATTTGCAAAGCCTTCTAAGAGGGATCTTTGTTTAAGTGAAGAACAAACAATTACAAAAGATTATTTAGAAAGCAATTATGCAATTATAAATGAGATATATCAGCGAAATCAGATCGAATCAAATGTTTTTAACACGAAAATTTTACAGAGAGAGTTGTATAAGATATTAGATATTGCTTATGAGAAACTGTATTATGTGAAAGATGAACTTTTTATTTATAAAAATGATGATTCAGAAGATTATGAGTTTATTATTAAAGGTGACATTGGAGAAAGATACCAGAATAGCTTTTATCATCAAGTACGAGACGTGGTATATTCAGGGATGGAAAACTTTTTTGAAAGAGATTGGGATTTTTCGAAAAATCACTATGATAAAGGACTTGTCACTCAGGAAGATAGGCAATATACAAAGAGTTTAATTGAAAAATTAAATGGAAGTGAAATTATTTCAGATGAATTAGTAGACCAATATATACATACCCGAGCATTAATTGATGAGAAAGAATTAGAAGCTATATTTTCATGTAATCAAGAATTTGATTATCAAGGAATAGTTATTTCTTGTGAAAGATTGAAAAAATTACTAAATCCAGAGATTGTTTCTGCATTAAATGCAATATCTAAGAAAAGAATCTGGTTGTTATATGATCCAAAAGAATATAATGTAAATAAAATTCTTGAACAAAATTTTGGAGATAAAATAAAGAAAAAAGAAGTGTCTGTATCAGAAAACGAGAGAATAAGCGAGCAATTTATATGCTTCTATCCTAATATTCTGGTTGAGTATGTAGAGAAGACGGAAAAAGTTTTTGATAGACCGATTACAATTTTTGAAGGGCGAATAGAATTTGATTCAGATGTTATTAAAAACAAGATAGATAAAATAATAGATGAATATGAAATATCGTTTTCGTTATCTGAACCAGAACCGGAGAAAATGGGAAAGAACAAATATAATAAACATACAAAGAAAGGTATAGCTCATACTTATAAAAAGTACAAATATAAAGAGAAAAATAAATAATATACAGTACATAAAAATGCGTATACCTGATCAGTGAAATATTTATGAATATTCCTGTTAGGTATACGCAAAATCTGATTAAATGTTCATGGCTTTTGAGATATTTTTCACTATTAGGAGGGCCTTTTATTAGTAAGCGCTTAAATCTTGGGTAGCTTTACTGTCTACGTTTTTGAACTCATAATGATAGTAAATAAATTTTTACTACACTCCGCTTGATAGGAGATAGAAATTTACTACATTTGGAGGTTTCATTATGAGTAAGAAACGTGCTCCAGGGCGTTCCCTGGACGAATGGATGGAACTGGTAACCGAATGCAGACAAAGCGGTCTGACAGATGCTGCATGGTGTAATGAGCATGGGATATCTCCCAGCTGTTTTTACAATGCAGTTACCCGTCTCCGCAAAAAAGCCTGTCAGATACCGGATCCAGGTGGAAAAGCCAGCACTCTTGACCTTACATCCCATAAACAGGATGTAGTCCAGATTGCTATAGAACCGGAGTCTTCTCCGGCAGGACTGATCCCAGATAATGGAAACAGACCTATGCACCTTGACAATTCACATACGATTGAAATCGAAGCAGACGGATTGCTTATACGAATGAGTAATGAGATCAAACCGTTACTTCTGAAGATGCTTATGGATACGCTTAAGGAGTCGTTATGTTAGCGGACATCTCAAGCGTTGATGCGATCTATATCGTCTGTGGCAGAACAGATATGCGCAAGTCCATTGATGGATTATGTGCGATCATCCAGGAACAGTTTTCGATGGAGATCGACCATGCACTTTTTCTTTTCTGCGGTCGTAAATGCGACCGTATCAAAGCTATTTTAAAAGAACCTGACGGGATCGTTATGATCTACAAAAGACTGACCGCCCAGGGATCTTACCGGTGCCCCAGGAATAAATCTGAGGTCCGGAATCTTACATGGCGGGAGTTCGACTGGCTGATGTCTGGCATTGATATTGAGCAGCCCAAAGCGATCAAGGCAACGTAAAAAAGATGCACATAAAACTCTTGCTTTTTGCTGTATTTTCGGCACTTTCAAGATCTGGTAAATCCGCTGTTTTGCTGGGAAAAGCCACTGTTTTCTGGTATAATGGAAACATTAGAAACAGGAGGAAAAAGCAGTGGCAGACAGTTCCAAAGATATCCAACTCCGTGAGCTTAAGGACATGATAAACGATCTCAAAAAGATGATAAAAACACTTCAGGCAACTGTCGATGCTGCCAATAAACGGGAAGAGGCTCTCACCCAGGAGCGGGATAATCTGAAAGAAGAGATAGACCTTCTCCGTAAAAAACTGTTTGGCACCTCCAGCGAAAAAAGGACCCTCGATATTCCAGGCCAGTTAAACTTTTTCAATGAGGCGGAACTGGAACAGGATCCGAAAGCTGCAGAAGCAGAGGATCTTAAAGCAATTCTTCCGGAAAAAACAGCAAAAAAGCGAAAAGCAAGAGCTACAGATGCGGAGCGTTTTAAGGGAGTTCCTGTTGAAAAAAAAGTATCTGGAACTTTCTGAGGAAGAGAAACTTTGCCCTGTCTGTGGTACCCCGCTGAAAGAAATCGGGGAAGAGTTTGTCCGCCGGGAACTGGTTTTGTACCAGCAAAACTGAAAGTATATGAATACTACAGTAAGAGCTATGAGTGCCCGCAGTGCAGTCTTCAGGATATTCCGGTTATCAAAAAAGGAAAAGATGGTAGAGCTCATATGCTTTATGGAATGGCTTCTGCCGGAACAGTTGCCTGGGTAATGTACCAGAAGTTTTGTAATGGTCTTCCATACTACCGTCAGGAAAAAGACTGGAAACAGTATGACGTGGAGATCACCAGAGCTACTATGGCAAACTGGGTGATCCGAAATTCTGAAGCATTTTTTCTTACTATGTATGAATACTTCCACAGGAAACTTCTGGAACGAGGATTCGCGATGGCAGATGAAACGCCACTTCAGGTTCTGCATGAACCGGAACGCCGTGCACAGACCAAGTCATATATGTGGCTGTTCCGCAGCGGTGAAGACGGAGGACCACCTATTATCCTCTATAAATACTCGGAGACCCGAGCCGGGGATAATGCCGTAGATTTTCTTCACGGCTTCAAGGGTTATCTGATGTGTGATGGCTATAGTGGATACAATAAAGTTCCAGATGCCAAACGCACAGCCTGCTGGGCACACATCAGAAGATATCTGACAGATGCCATTCCCAAGGGAAAGGCTCTGGATTATACCCAGTCATCCGTACAGGGAATGCTGTACATTAACCAGCTCTTCCACCTGGAAGATGTGATCAGATCAAAGTATTCTTCCTTCGATGTTATCAAAAAGGCTCGTCTTGAAAAAGAAAAGCCGATAGTAGAAGGCTTTTTGTTGTGGCTTGATCAGCAAAGCCCTATCCGTGGAAGCAGAATGGATAAAGCTGTCACCTACATTCAGAATCGCCGTTCCTATCTGTCCACCTATCTGGAAGACGGCCGCTGCAGTTTTTCTAATAATCTCAGCGAAAATGCGATCCGCCCGTTTACAGTAGGCCGTAAAAACTGGCTGTTCTGCGATACACCAAACGGAGCCCAGGCCAGCGCTATCGTGTACACAATGATAGAAATGGCAAAAGCCAATGGAGTAAACGTCTATCACTATCTTACTTATCTGCTGGAAAAACTGCCTGAGGACAGGATGAGTCATAATGAATTAGAACTTCTGGCACCATGGAACGAAACCGTCAAAGCTGAGATCGAACGTCGTGCAAACGAATCAAATCAATCATATGTGAATTGTCAAGGTGCTCCGGCTACTGAAAAGTAGTCGGGGATTTTTCTATCATACCTAAAAATTAAGCGCTTACAGGACATATAATAGTCCGGTGGGAGATTATGCTGAATGGATTGTGAGTACGAAGCTTAATCTTTTACTAGAGAAAAACAGTAAGAAGGGTTATGATGCAATTGATGATGCTAGTGGTATTAGATATCAGATTAAGAGCCGTTGGATGCATCCTGGAAAAAATAGTCGTGAATTGAATGTGATAAGAAATTATGAAGAAAAACAGTTTGATTATCTTATTGCTGTTATATTTGGAAATGATTTTGAGGTCGCAGAAGCATATAAAGTACCACATGATGTTATAGGTGAATATTTTCTTTATAAGGAGCATCAGAATGGTGTTGTTGTAACACTGGGATCTAACTTTATTCAAGATACTCGTGGTGAAGATATTACATATATTTTTAGATGATAAAATAACAAATGATTAGCAGGAGGTGGTTCTGTGGCATTTGATCCAGGACTAAAGATAGGTCAGATACTAAAAAATGCGGATGTAGTTGATACATTCAAATGTGGAAATATGGGTGGTATGCGTCGTTCTAGAACTACGAATACTTTGGTAATAGTATCTGATTATACAAAAGGAATTTATCACGATAAGTGGATTGGTGGAGTTCTTCACTACACCGGAATGGGAAAGAATGGGACCAGAATATTAATTGGGCACAAAATGCAACACTTGCAGCGTGTGGGCGTAATGGCGTTGATGTGCATCTATTTGAGGTAATGGATGCAGGGGGAGTATATTTATTGCGGAAGAATTGAGTTAGTTGATAAACCATACACAGAAGAACAGCCTGGTGAAGATGGTGTTCCAAGAAAAGTATGGATGTTTCCGATTCGCCCGGTTCCTGATAATGATGTTAAGAAACCAGCTATGTTTGTATTTAAAGATATGGAAGACTTTAAGAATCGCGGTAAGGATGTTGATACGCAATATATGAAAATGATAGCTTCTAAGAAAAAAGGCAGCAGCAAACCAGCATATGTTCCACCAGTTATTCCAAAGTCTGAACCGAAACCACCTGTAGCTATTCCAGTAGATATTGTTGGAAAGCATGTAAAGCATAAGGCATTTGGTGTAGGAACGATTACTGCTATTGAAGGAACATCTATTGCTGTTGAATTTGATAAAGTTGGATTAAAAAGGATGGGATATGAATTCTGCATGGAAAAGAAAATGCTGGAATTTATTTGATGCGATATGAAGACGATAAAAGTAGTAGCTGCAGTAATCTGTGATTCGATCAAAGATAAGAAACAGATTTTTGCTACAGCAAGAGGATATGGAGAGTTCAAGGGCCAGTGGGAATTTCCAGGAGGAAAGATTGAAGAAGGTGAAACACCTCAGCAGGCTCTTTTGAGAGAAATAAAAGAAGAATTGGAAGTAGATATTAATGTTGGTGAATTGATTGATACTATTGAATATGATTATTCTGCGTTTCACCTTTCGATGGACTGCTTTTGGGCGGAAATTATATGCGGCCAAATTGTGTTAAAAGAGGCTGAGGATGCAAAATGGCTTACGATAGATAAATTGGATAGTGTTCAATGGTTGCCGGCAGACGTTGCATTGATTTCATGTATTAAGAATAATTTGCGTGTTCAAGAAATGCTTGCCAGAAAAGTGAGTGTTGAAAAAATGAATGAGGAAAAAACAAAGAAGCTTTGGGGCGAAATAATCGTAGGTGTAGGAGGTCAGAAAATAGAATGGTGTTATACAGATGTCCTATACTCGTTTAAAAGTATGTATTTGTTAGGAATTAAAGCAAAGCATCAGGAGTTGGTTGAGGTATGTGGACATACCATTAGGCCACAAAATAGAAATTCCCCAAGAGAATTGGCATATAGCGAAGATTTTATTTTGAGTTGTGTTGATAAGTGTAGAGAACTCAATAATTATCAGGGCTTGCAACAATTTATCGATGTTTATGAAACTGTTGGAAATGTAATACCAGTTTGGCCGGGGGCAAATGTTCACAGAGGACAATTTTGTTGCTACGATTGTCCGGATATTTATTTTAATAATGAGAAAATCAGGGATCACGCATTGGCATTTTATAACAAATACTCAAATTCATATATGTGTGGAGATGATGCAATAATTGCTGGAATATACAATAACATGTCTGTAAAAAGTTTGATTAATATGGACAAAGACGAATATGAAAACTATATTGAGCATGCAATTAATGTCATTAAATGGAGAACTAAAAAAATAGAATGATACCGGAAGATGTTCTGGAGTCGTGTAAATATATTTTGGAAATGGAGATAAATTATGCCTAAATACACAGATGAAGATATTAGAAATATGAGTAAAATAACATGTAAGATAGCGGCAGATTACCTAGGCATATCCCCTATGGCGGTTAGTATCGGCATGAGAAATGATCTTTTACCGATCGGTTTTGCAATTCACAATGAAGAAAGAGATAGAACATATTCTGAGAGTTGGTCCTATCACATAATTGGTGAGAGATTGATTGCATATAAGTACGGGAAAACATCAGAAGTACAAGTTCAAAATATAGAAAAGAGTCTAAATACTATAATAGAACAGTTTGAAGAAATGAAAAAAGATTTGGTTTTTCTATTAAGCGAAAACGAGGATCAGCAGAATTAGAGCTTTATGAATATGCGTTTTCGCTGGGAAAATACAAAGATGTTGACAAAAAATATGCAGGAAAGGAGCTGCCAGGATGGAGAATGAAAAAGGAATAGTTAAATTGACTCGTAAGCAGCTCTATGATGAAATATGGGCTCTTTCAGTTGCAGGGGTAGCCAGAAAATATAATTTGAATTATGGTAAACTGATAGCAACTTGTAAAGTAGAAAATATATCTTTTCCTTCTTCTGGTTATTGGACTAAGAAGAATATGGGAAAAGATGTATCGAATGAGATTGTAGAATTTTCTGGATTGGAAGATACAGAAATTTCATTGATAACGAAAGACGCGGTTGTTAAGCGTATTCGGAAAGCTAAGGCAGAAGTAGTAGAGAAAGTGCATACTGACGTAACAGAAGAATTGGACGTAGTAACGGAGGAGGATTTACCGCAGAAAAAAACGGACAACATACCTGAGTGGCCGGATGGAATTCTTGATTATTTGGATGAGACGGAAAGAAATAAAGTATTAGAATATGCATGCAATCTGCAGATAAGTCAAAGTACACGATTGCATAAAATGTTGGTCCAATACAAGAAGGATATTGCAGATTATAAGTCAAAGCTGAAAGAAGTACAGAGTAGACCATACTATAATTCAAGACATAACAAACCAGAAAACGAGCCTGAATTCTTTAAGGAAATGTCTGATGAGTGTATGTCACGTGCAATTGCAATATTAGATACCGTATTCAAAACAATTGAATCTTTAGGTGGAAGTATTAATAGTGATTTGTCTGTGAAAATTAGAGATGATATTGTTAGATTTCGTATGGTTGAGAGTCAAGACCAAGTGAAGCATGAAATGACTAAGCAAGAGGCACAGGCGCTCGTAAAATATAATGATGATATCAAAAATCACAGATGGGTTTCAAAACCGCAAATTAGAAAGTATGACAAGGTATATAATGGTAAACTTCGTATTGTGTTTGGGGCGCGAAGCTACATAAGAGATAACGATTCTGAAAAATTAGAAGATAGACTGGGTGATATTTTGGTTACCCTGTATGAGAAGGCAGAAGAGAATAGAATTGTACGAGAAGCACGTGAAGAGGCAGAACGTAAGAGAGTTGAAGAAGAGAGACGCAGAGAAGAAAATAGACAAAGAAAAGAACAAGAAATTCGTCTTGTAAAAGAACTTGTAAACAAAGCTGAAGACTATAGAATTGCAAAGGAAATAAGAGAATATATTCAGGCTATGATAGATAGTGGAAATGAAGATATTACTCCAGAATGGATTGAATGGGCTCTGAAGAAAGCTGACTGGTATGATCCGTCTATAGCGACTGAGGATGAATATCTGGGAAAACGTCAGCATGAAAAAAGTGCTGAAGAAAAGGAAAAATCTTTGCAAGACAGTATCAGAAAGAGCTGGTATTGGTAAAAATGAATGGAGGCAATTTGATGGATAAAGATCCTTTTAAAGAGTATATAAGGCAATCAGAACCAAGTAAAAGAGACAAAGGTTACGCCTGGCATACAGCTATCGGACTTCAAGCAGTGGATGGATTAAAGCCTTCGAAGTATTTGATTGATACTGCAATAAAGAATATTGAAGGTGATATTTCGATTGATGAAGCGCAGAAACTTCTAAATACGTATTATGAAGAAAATCCAAAAGCAGATACAAACGACCGTACGGAAGAGGCCGACAAAGTTGCTGTTAGAATTGCAAAAATTTTATCGGAGAAAGCATTTAGTTTTACTCCGAATGAGTATATCTCTATTCATAAAAAGTTGTTTGCTGGGACTTATGGACATGCAGGAAAACTGAGAGATTATAATATTACAAAAAAGGAATGGGTGCTGAATGGAGCAACGGTTCTTTATGGAAGTGCATCAGAACTTCGCGCAACCTTGGACTATGATTTTGCAGAGGAAAAGAAGTTTAGCTATAAAAACCTGAGTATGGAAGATATTATTCATCACTTGGCACTCTTTGTATCAAGATTATGGCAGATACATGTATTCGGAGAGGGAAACACACGAACTACAGCAGTATTTTTTATTAAGTATCTTAGAACGCTGGGATTTGACGTAACCAATGATATTTTTGCGGAAAATGCGTGGTATTTTAGAAATGCACTTGTTAGGGCCAATTATAACGATTTGAAAAATGGTGTTCGTGAGACAACTGAGTATTTGGAATTGTTTTTAAGAAATTTATTGTTGGATGAGAAGAATGAACTTCATAATCGTACGATGCACATTAGTGGAAGGTTTGCAGAAGTGGACATTGAAAGAGTAAAAGTGGACATTGAGAGTGGAAAAGTGGACATTGAAAGCACAAAAGTGGACATTCGAAATAAATTACTTTCTTTCTCAGATACGATTTCAGAAAAAACAATAAATCATACAATAGAAATATTTTCAAAATGTGGAAAAGAAAATTGTTTCGGAAGAACGATAGTTGAAGAAATTACTGGATTAAAGCCATCAGGAGCTTCCAAGTTAATAAAACTGTTGGTTGATAGTGAGGTAATCGTACCTGTAACAGGACATGGAAAAGGAAAATATCGGTTTCAATAAAAGTGAACATTGAAAGGGTGTTAATGCCATTCGCAAAAATGCTCAAAACAAATCGGCGTACCCGCCACACGTTTACAAAGTCAAACGGTCTGTACGCCATGTCTTAACCTTATGATTGCAGATATTAGCAACCTGTCAAAGAGTGTAAAAACTCAGTAACTATGCGGGTTCGCGTACTGTTAAAGCAGTGAAAAACGACACCGCATGTTGAGACGGTTGTTCTTTTGTCCCAACTGAAACAAAAGCCGGATGATTACATTAATGTCACGATTGAACTTGATGATATGGATATAACATCTGCAGAGACTAAGGCTACATATGATGAGATAAAGAAGTATGTGGCTGAACATAATGCCGGCATGAAGGTTTCCAATCTGTATATCTCACAGGTAAAGAGAAAATGCGGAATTGAGGTTGGAAGGAATTTGCGCGTTGCAACGAGGAGAATGGACTGCTTGCAGGGCAATTCGACGACTGCCGCGACAGACTTGGAACTTGTTCCAAGTCCTAATTTACCTAAAAATGAAGATAGCAGGCAACCGCAGTGTCCAGAAGATAAAGAGAGTGCAATTGTGGAGGCATTGAAGCATTTTAAGATGAATAGTTAATAAAGAGAGGTGCAGATGCTATGCCAGGTATACTCGTGGTTGAAGATGATGAAAATTTAAATCGTGGAATTACATTTTCACTGAAAAAATCCGGATATGAGGTTTTTTCAGCAGAATCAGTGAAAAAAGCGAAAAGAATTGCAAGTGATAATAATGTGGATGTTACCATTTGTGATGTGAATCTTCCGGATGGGAATGGACTGGAATTTGTAAGGTGGATGAGATGCAATTATAATACATACATTATCTGTCTTACAGCACTAGATCAGGAGATGGATCAGGTCATGGGATATGAAGCAGGGGCAGATGATTATATTACAAAGCCGTTTAGTCTTTCGGTACTTCTTTTGAAAATAGAAGCACATTTCCGCCGCAGACAGGAGAAAACGGAAGCCGGAAAGATGATTTCGGGAGATATCGTATTTATCGCAGGAGAAATGAAAGTCCTGATAAAGAGTCGTGAAATCAGTCTGACAAAAACGGAGTTGAAAATGCTGACTTTTTTTCTTCAGAATCCGAAACAGATTCTTTCAAAAACACAAATATTGGAAAATGTGTTTGATCTGGAAGGGGATTTTGTGGATGAAAATACAATCGCTGTCAATATCAGAAGACTCCGTGAGAAAATCGAAGACAATCCGGCTGCACCGGTCTATATCAAGAATATCAGAGGTCTTGGGTATATATGGAATCAGGAGGTAAGGCAGTGACAAAGAGATATCGCAAGAAGATTACAGTAGTGTTCTCCTTGGTATTACCTGTCATATTATTGTTTGCAATATTAAATTGCTTTACCACGTATGTGTTTTATGAAGATTACAAATATAAAATGAATCTTATGACAGAGATTGCTGCAAAGGAAGAAATTTCCGGGCTGGATGCTGTTTCGGAATTGCTTAAGGATAAGGATATTGAAACCAACGAACAGGGAAAGCAATTATTGGAGCAATATGGATACTGGGGAAATAAAGGGAATGCATTTTATTCGCAATTCCAGCATCAGGTTATGGTGATCGGTGCTGTAAGCACTGTAATATGCGTGTTTTTTTTGACTTTTTTACTTTATTGGAAGAAAAAAGAAGATGCGTGTCATCAGAAAATATTAGACCAGTTGGAAGAAATTTTGATCAGATTCCGTGAAAATAAATTTGATGATTTACTGAAAACGGAAAATTACGCAGAACTGGAAAAATTGAATGACCAGCTTGAAGCAATCGGACATCATATTCTGTTGCTAAAGGAAGAAGCACGGACAGAAAAAGAGAGCACGAAAGAAATGGTTTCTGACATCTCACACCAGTTAAAGACACCGGTTGCAGCTTTGGATATATGTTTTAGTGTGCTGATGCAGAATGACTTAAGTGCCACAGAACAGGAGGAGTTTCGTATCCGTTGTCGGAGTGCTCTGGATGGACTGGAGACATTATTGCAGTCGCTTCTTGAAATATCCAAGATGGAAACTGGACTGATTCAGATGAATAAGAAAAAACTTCCACTTATAGATACTGTCATATCTGCTGTGAATCGTACATATCCAAAAGCGGATGAGAAAGAAATTGAATTCGTTTTTGACTATGAAAAAGAGCTGGAAACATGCACGATTATGCAGGATAAAAGGTGGCTTGGCGAAGCTGTGATCAACGTTCTGGATAATGCGGTCAAGTACAGTCCGGGTGGTTCAAAAATATTTATCCGGTTACAAAAAAGAAACGATCTTGTAAGAATGGAAATTGAGGATCAGGGAATTGGTATTCCGCAGAATGAGTATCACAAAATTTTTCAACGATTTTACAGAGGAAGTTCCAGGGAGGTCATGGAAAAGAGTGGTACAGGAATCGGACTTTTTCTATCGAGAGAAATTATCGAAAAGCACGCAGGTATGATTACGGTAACCTCCGGCAAAAAGAAAAAAGGAAGCACGTTTGTGATTCAATTACCATATGTTAGTTAAATTTTAAATGAGCAGAAATCTTACAATTCTGTAAGACTTCTGCTCGTTTTTGAAAGTGAAATGAAAGATTATCCTGATACAATTTGGATGTAGGTTGAAAAATGACCAAATATATAAACAGGCAAAGAAAGCGTGTTGAAAAGGTACGTTTTACAGAATTGAAAAAGGAGGTAGCACATTGAGTGTGATATTAGAAACCAAGCAGCTTTGTAAGTTTTATGGCGCAGGTGAGAATCAGGTCAAAGCGGTCAATCAGGTGGACATTCAGATTGAGCAGGGAGAATTTGTCGCAATTGTTGGAAAGTCAGGTTCCGGTAAAAGTACATTACTTCATATGCTTGGAGGGCTAGACACCCCGACAAAAGGCAGTGTTACTTTAGCAGGGAAAGATTTATACAGGATGAAGGAAGATGCCCTTGCTGTTTTCCGCAGAAGAAAAATCGGATTTGTTTTTCAGGCATTTAATCTGGTTTCATCTGTTAATGTCTGGGAAAATATTGTACTGCCACTGGGGCTGGATGGAAGAAAAGTGGATGAAGCGTATGTAAATGATATTATTGCAACTCTGGGGATTGAAAAGAGGATTTACAATTTGCCAAATCAGTTATCCGGAGGACAGCAGCAGAGAGTAGCAATTGCAAGAGCACTGGTGAATCGTCCGGAAATTATATTTGCAGATGAGCCGACAGGAAATCTTGATTCCAAGACCAGTGATGAGGTGATCGCCCTACTTAAGATGACAGCAAAAAAATATGGACAGACAATTGTAATGATTACCCATGATGACGAAATTGCACAGGTCGCTGACCGTATTCTGGTGATTGAGGACGGACAGGTGGTGGATTTCAGATGAAGACAATAAGCAGGATTGCATATAGCAATGACAAAAAGAACAAGACAAGAAGTATACTGATTATGATGTCCATATGTCTGACTACGATGCTGCTTGTGATTATCAGTACTGTGGGAAATGGAATGATACGTTTGCAGAAAAGTCAGGCGGCAGGCTCATATGGAAGCAATTATGGTCTGTTTGTCGCAGCAGATGGTACGCAATTAAAAGAAGTGGAACGCAGAGCTGAGATATCTGATATCGGCATCATGTGTACGGAGGGCATCCTGAAAGGAAATGAAAATGGCGGGTTTGTCTGCATGGATGAGACTGCAAGAAAAATGCTTCCCTATAATAAGGAATATGAGTTAAAGGAAGGAAAGTATCCGGAAAAAATGCAGGAAATTGCCGCCGGAAGAGCTTTTTTTCGTGCAATGGGATATGATGATGTAAAGGTCGGAGATACGGTTACACTGGATTACCGTGTAGGGATGCGGTCAGAATATAAGCCGGAAGAGTTTGTTGTCAGCGGAATCCTATATGATCGGGATGAGTATACCATCGAGGCATCTTATGTTGCTTTCGGGTCACAGGAGTTTTATGATGAGCACGTCGCAGAGAATGACAGACAGTATAATATCTATTTTACGTTAAACGATTCTGCAAATGTATCTATGAATAATATTGAACCGGTTATAAAGCAGATTGCAGCATCTTGTGGAATCGAAGAAAAAAACGTTATAGTCAATGATCTCTATTTGCAATGGGTCTTGCAGCCGAGTTATGAAACGATTGCGGTATGTGGAATTCTGATTCTTGCAATTGTACTTTTCTCTGTTGTGGTCATTTATAATATTTTTCAGGTCGGTATTGTCAACAAGATACAGGAGTATGGAAAAATCAAGGCTCTGGGAGCGACAAAAAAGCAGATGAAACAACTGATCTTCAGAGAGGGCATTTTTTTGACCATTTTTTCCATACCAGTTGGATTGCTTCTTGGTTTTCTGATTGCAAAATGCGGTTTTAACTGGCTGGTAGAACAGGGAAACCTTGTATCAACCGGAACTGGCTCTATGGGAGTTCAAAATCAGCAGGTGCCTCTGTTTTCCCTGCCTGTTATGCTTCTCTGTATTTTCGTATCATTTCTTACCGTTGCTTTGGCACTGCGTAAACCAATGAAAATTGTTTCACGGATTTCACCTATCGAAGCAACACGGTATTTAGAAAATGCAGAAACACACAAAAAAGGAAAACGAAATGGCAGAAAAAATGTCACCGTGTTTTCTATGGCAATGGCAAATGTAACGGGTAATCCCAAAAGAACTATTGGTACTATCCTCACAATGGGTTTTTCTTGCGTATTGTTTGTGATTATCTCTAATTATGTGGGAAATATTGACACGGAGCATGAAGCACGTCTTTCCGTTAATCATGGACAATTTGAACTGCAGCTTGACTATTCTGCTGAGTATGATGAAAGATATCCGGAGAATAACCTGGATACGATTCTGACGGATGATCCATTGAATGATTCGCTGATTGAAGAAATCAAAAGCATTCCGGGAGTAACAGATGTCATGACGAGAGAGATTGTCTCTGTAAATCTGAACGGAACAAGATTTCCGGCTGATATTGTGAGTAAAAATGATTTTGATTTTATGCGCCAAGACGGGGACATTGGCTCTATGGACTATGATCAGGCGGTAAAGAATGGTGAAATTTTCTTTGGCTGGTCAACGTGGATGGAACAAGATGGATATGCTCCGGGTGAATCCATTGTATTTGACTTTGAGAATAGAAGTGAAACCTATACCTATCAGGGAAAGATTGCAGGATCCTTTGTAAGCGCGGACACTTATCTTGTCATTCCGGAAGGTGTATATCGTTCCATGAATCCGAGAGGAACAGCCTATGGCTATCTGTGGGTGGACTGTGATAAAAAAGATGTGGCATCTGTAGAACAAAGTCTGAATACTTTGATTTCTAATACTTCGCATATAAAAATGGATAGTTATCATGCGCAGTTACAATCTGCCGAATTTGCAAGCAGCATGATGAAGCTTGGCTGTTATCTGTTTATGGCGGTTGTAGGACTCATCGGGTTTATGAATATGGCGAATACCATGATCATGAATATTACGACAAAAAAGCAGGAATATGGTATATTACAGGCTGTGGGTATGACAAATAAACAATTAAATTTATGCCTGCAGTTACAGGGACTGATTTTTACGGTTGGGACCATATGCGTAGCTTTGATCATTGGTCTGCCGCTCGGCTATGCACTTTTTTTCTATGCAAAACATAATGGAATATTTGGAATGAATATCTATCATGTTCCAATCGTACCAATTTTTATTATGATTTTTTTGGTCGGTCTGTTGCAGATTGTACTTTCCTGCGTTTTAAGCAGTAATCTGAAAAAGGAAACGCTGGTAGAAAGAATAAGGTATCAGGGATAGCAAGTAATATGTAATGAACTAGGTCTTAACGAAGAGGAGAAATAGATAACGTCCATTTTGTATGTATGATAAATCTAAACAGTATTTTAGCAACATTTCCTGAGTGGGGGCAGAAAGTGCCCCCACTTTCACTATTTGGGGGCGAAAAGCGCCACCATATATCGTAAATGATGGGTTCAAGGGGAAAATCCCTTGCTAGAACAGCATTTGGATGGAGACATCTCTAATGCGTATCTAGCCGTCAACCTAAGAAGTATCAAGGCGGCCAAAACAGCAGATTAATCATGCAACATTTCCTAGTGGTTAATTAAATTGAATAGAAATTAAACATTGTTCAATTGAGCAATCTATATGAATCTGATATACTGAGTATACAAAAGCTTTTGAATTTTTTAGGAGATGAAGCAAATGGATATAGGCGTTGTTATAAAAAAATATAGAAAAGAAGCTGGTATGACGCAGGAGGAGATGGCAAACAGATTAGGCGTGACGACACCGGCTGTAAACAAATGGGAGAATAGTAATTCCAAGCCGGATATTGAACTGCTGGCACCAATTGCAAGACTGCTTGATATTTCACTTGATACATTACTTTCTTTTCATGAAAAACTTTCAGATATTGAAATCGAAGAAATTATCAGGAAGATGGACAGGATGTTTTCAGAAGAAGGCTATGAAAAGACTTATGAATGGGCATTGAGACTTATAAAGGAATATCCGAATTGTAACATGCTTATCTGGCAGGCTGCGGTAATGCTTGATGCAAGAAGAATAACGGATAAATGCATGAATCCGGAAAAATATGATAAGCAGATTAACGCATGGTATGAGCTGGCACTACATGATGAGAATGAAGAGATACAGCATCATGCAGCAGATTCCTTATTTGGATTTTATTTACGTAAGAAGAATTACGCCAAGGCAGAAAAATATCTGGACTATTTTTCAGAACACGATCCTATGAAAAGTTATTATCAGGGAAGATTACTCCAGGAGCAGGGAAAAATCAAAGAAGCATATGAGAAATATGAAAATGTTATTTTTTCCGGCTTTAGTACACTTAATTTTGTTCTTTCCACAATGGCGGGACTGGCATTGCGGGAAAATGATATCGGTTATGCGAGATTTTTGTCAGGGAAGGTACAGGCAGTTGCACATACATTGGAAATGGGAAAATATAATGAGCATTCGCCAATGCTTGATATTGTATGTGCAGGGAAAGATGTAGAGGGGACATATAAGGTGGTAAAACATCTTCTTGATAATGTGGGTACTATGTATGATTTTAGAAAGTCCGGTTTATATAAGCATATGAAGTTCAGAGATATTGATGAAGCTATATTAGATGGTGTAAAAGAAAAACTTCTTGAAGGATTCAGAAATGAGGAAGAATTCGGCTACATGGCAGGATATGAACCGTGGGAGAAATTAATTTTTGACAGATAAGTTTTTTGAAAACTGTCGTTTGGTAAAATCTATTCCATTTTTAAAAGCCTTGCGATAAAATATGTTCTGTGAGACGGTAGTTCTTTTGTCCCAACAAAAGCCAGATGACACGATAGAGATCGACTTAGATTTAGAAGTTGGATGCAATCAGTGCTGAGTTGAAAGCTCGTGATCAGATGGAATGGGTCAGATTGGTAAATGGTATTCGTAATATGGCAGAAGAACTTGTGCTAAAAGAATTGGTGTAGATCTAAAGCGTGGAAAACTCCTTCGGGAGCTTTTGGCTGTTTATAAGATAAATTCTGTCGGAGATTTATTATAAAACATTGCTTTACAAGAAGAATAAAAAAGCATATAATTCTTTTATAATATATTTAATAAAAGAGGGTAAGAAAACGGAAAATAAAGATAAAAAAAATACAACAAGAAAAAAAATAATTAATTATGTGCTAAACAAGCATGTTACATCCAAGGCGGAAATCGCAAAAGAGTTAAACTTGAGTATGCCGACTGTGTTAGCAAATGTGAATGACTTATTAGAAAAAATGGTGTTGGAAGAAACTGGGGAATATGCTTCGACCGGTGGACGAAAGGCAAAAAGTATAGGGATTAATAAGTCATACTGTCATGCAATGGGAATTTTGATTACAGCGAATCATATAGAAATGGTATTAGTAAATCTTGGAGATGAGATTATAAAAAAAGATCGCATCCGTTTAAAATTTACGGCAGAATTATTCTATTGTACAGAGGTGGCACAAAAGGTCAAAACTTTTCTTGAAGGCGAATTAGCGAAGGACACGCTACTTGGGATTGGAGTGGCGATTCCAGGAATTATTGATCAGAAAGAACGGATCGTTTTAAAATCCCATGCTTTAGGTATAGAGAATTATAGTCTGCGCTTTTTAGAGCAGGCTTTGGAAATTCCAGTATATTTTGAAAACGATGCTAATGCTGCAATGCTTGCAGAAAAAAAGCAAAAATATCCAAATGCGATATATCTGTCTTTGAACCACACCTTAGGAGGTGCATTCTGCATAGATGGAAAGCTGTTTCGCGGGCAGAACCAGAAAGCAGGGGAGTTTGGTCACATGATACTCGTTCCCGGTGGAAGAAAATGTTATTGTGGTAAATCAGGATGTGCAGATGCATATTGTGCAGCAAGTGTACTGACACAAGATAACAGGCAGTCACTGGATGCATTTATGGAAAAAATTGAAAGTGGTGATGAAAAAAATTTGCAGACATGGAATGAGTATTTGGATCATCTTGCTGTTTTGATATCAAATCTGCGGATGGCATATGATATGGACATCATACTAGGAGGTGATGTGGGAGGCGTATTGTCAGATTATATGATACCACTGGGAGAAAAAGTGATGGCATATAATGGCTTTGAGCATGATGTTTCATACTTGAAAAATTGTTCGTATAAGAAAGAAGCGTCGGCTGTTGGAGCCGCGAAATACTTTTTTACAAAACATATGGTAGAATTGTAATTTTTTTGAACGCAGATAAGCAGTCCACCGCATCTGGTGCGTAGGGAATTAAGCGTTGGGTAAGGGGATGTTTAGTCTGTTGGAGTTAAAAACTCCCACTGACAGGTTGCAAAGCGAATGCGATGTCCGATTTATATGTGTGAAAAACGAGAAGCTGTGTAAATTTAGAAAAAGATATTATAGTAAAAAACGGAAAGAAAACAGTAACTACGGTTTCCTTTCCGTTTTTTTTGCGTGTTAATTGTGAAAAATATACAAAAAATACATTTTTAAATTATGAAATATATAAAAATATGAAAAATATATTGACAAATTGTGTTTATATGGTAATAATATAATTGCTTTGATAAAACGTTTTATAAAACATAAAATAATATAAAAAAGGAGGAAACAATTATGTTACAGCAGGTAATGACAAATCCAGGAGAAATTATTTTCAGAGAGGTTCCGGTTCCGGAGGTAAAGGAAAATCAGGTGTTGGTAAAGATTATGAATATTGGTGTTTGTGGATCAGATATTCATGTTTATCATGGAAAACATCCGTTTACAAAATATCCGGTAACACAGGGACATGAGGTTTCTGGTGAGATTACAGAACTTGGAAAAAATATCACCGAGTTTCATGTGGGACAGAAGGTGACGATAGAGCCGCAGGTATATTGTGGACATTGCTATCCATGTCGTCATGGAAAGTATAATCTCTGTGAGGAATTAAAAGTAATGGGATTTCAGACGACAGGAACAGCATCTGAGTATTTTGCAGTGGATGCATCTAAAGTAACACCTATTCCGGAAGATATGTCCTATGAAGAAGGAGCTATGATCGAACCTCTTGCTGTGGCAGTTCATGGTGTAAAACAGATGGGCGATGTGGCTGGCATGAATATTGCAGTCCTTGGAGCAGGACCGATCGGAAATCTCGTGGCACAGACAGCAAAAGGAATGGGAGCAGCGAAAGTGATGATCACAGATATCAGTGATCTTAGACTGGCGAAGGCAAAAGAATGTGGAATTGATGTGTGTGTGAATACCAAAAATAAAGACTTCGGTGAGGCGATGATCGAAGCATTTGGACCGGATAAGGCAGATGTGATCTACGACTGTGCCGGAAACAATATCACAATGGGACAGGCAATTAAATATGCAAGAAAAGGAAGCACGATTGTACTGGTGGCTGTTTTTGCAGGAATGGCAGAAGTAGATCTTGCAGTGGCAAATGACCACGAACTTGACATTAAGAGCACGATGATGTACCGCCATGATGATTACATAGATGGAATCAGACTGGTAAATGAGGGCAAAGTTCATTTGAAACCGCTCATCTCAAAGACATTTGCTTTTAAAGATTATCTGAAGGCATACCAGTATATTGATGATAACCGCGAGACAACGATGAAAGTAATTATCAACGTCAGTGAAAAGTAAGGAGTTCGTATGGAAAATAAATATGGAATTGTCGGAATTGCCCATGTCGGGCTTCCGACAAACGATTTACAGAAAACAGTTGAGTTTTATAAGAGTCTTGGATTTGAAGTAATTATGCAGTCTTATAATGAAAAAGCAGGGGAAAAAGTGGCATTTTTACAGATAAAAAATTACTGCATAGAGACTTTTGAAAATGGGAAGGCGGAAATGTCAGACGGTGCATACCAACATGTTGCACTTGATGTGGAAGACATTGAAAGTATGTATCAGAAAATCTGCAATGAAAAATACACAGTTATTACAGACGGAATCGAAGAACTGCCATTTTGGGAAAATGGTGTGAAGTTTTTTATGATTAAGGGACCAAATGAGGAAAGAATAGAGTTCTGTCAGAAAATCTGATAAAAATAGGAGGGACATATGGGAGGCGAAAGCAAAAATGGAAAAGTACCGCTGATCAGTAAGATTGCATATGGGTTTGGTGATGTTGGATGTAATTTCAGCTGGATGTTCGTCAGTAATTTTCTGATGATATTTTATACAGACGTGTTCGGAATCAGTATGGCGGCTGTATCAGCACTGATGCTTTTTTCAAGATTCTGGGATGCAATCAATGATCCAATCGTCGGGGGACTTACGGATAAAACAAAATCGAGATGGGGACGGTACCGTCCATGGCTGTTAGTAGCGGCACCAATCACAGCGATTCTTCTTGTTATGACATTCTGGGCAAGACCCGACTGGCCGCAGAATGGAAAGATCATTTATATGGTAATTACATATTGTCTGCTGGTTTTGGGGTATACCTGTGTGAATATTCCATATGGAACCTTGTGTGGTGCTATGACACAGGATATTGATGAACGTGCAAAAATAAATACATCCCGTTCGGTTGCAGCGATGATTGCAATTGGTGTGTTAAATATTATCACAGTTCCGCTGCTCAGCAAATTCGGCAGTCACAGTGCAAAGACAGGATATCTGACGGTTGCGGTCATATATGGATGTATTTTTACAGCCTGTCATTTCTTCTGCTTTGCGAAGACGAAAGAGGCAGTGATTACTCCGGAAAAAGAAAAAATTTCTGTAAAGATACAGTTGAAAGCAGTTATGCAGAACAGACCATATCTTCTTGCATTGGCAGGACAGATATTATTTGGATTTACATTGTATGGTAGAAACGCAGATATTCTGTACTACTTTACATATGTGGAAGGAAATGCCTCCTACTACACAACTTATTCGATGTGCATCATTATTCCTTCTATCATCGGGGCAGCCTGTTTTCAACCATTATTCCGCAAGCTGAATAATAAAGGAAGAACAGCATCTCTCTTTGCTTTGTTTACAGGAATTTCCATGTTGTCTATGTTTTTCTTCAATGCCAAAGAATCATCAGCTATTTTTTATGCATTATCTGGTCTCACACAGTTTTTTTTCTCTGGATTTAATACCGCAATCTATGCAATTATTCCAGACTGTGTGGAATATGGTGAGTGGAAAACCGGACTTAGAAATGATGGTTTTCAGTATGCATTTATTTCACTTGGAAATAAAATCGGAATGGCAGTTGGAACAGCACTTTTAGCAGGATTACTTGGAAAATATGGTTACATTGCAAATCAGACACAAAATGCAACTGTACTTTCAATTATGAAACATGCATTTACGACGATTCCAGGTGCACTTTGGATTGTGACTGCGGTTGTATTATTTTTCTACCGGTTAAATAAAAAACGTTATAACGAGATTGTGGAGGAACTGAAAAATGGAAGAAAAAGTTAACATCGTGGCATTGGAAGAATTGCTGATTGATTTTACGGAAGCAGGACACAGCCAGGATGGGAGGAAATTAAAATACCGATACCAATAGAAATTTTAAAATCGGATACAATCTGAATGGCGTTTGCTTTTCTTCCGCCGGTGGATGCAAAAAGCCGTTTTTTTTCTATCAGACCTTCCTGCTCCAGAAGGTTGAGGTTCTGGCTGACTGTGGATAAACCCATCTGCAGTTCCTGAACGATCTGCTGCTTGGAGGTCTTTTTCTTTCTGTAAATATATTGGTAAACCTTTGATTTATTTATTTTTTTGAGACTAATGTTGGTCAATCCCTTTTCGCTCATGTTGTTCTCCTGATTACGTTGCAAGATAATGTTAAGTTTATTGTAGCATAGAACGAAAAAAAGCAATAAAAAGGATATGTATTACAGAAAGCTGACGGAAAAGCAACAACGATACACAAATATGTTGGAATGATTCCCGGAAAGGGTTTACATATCTTCAAAATGCCATTAATATAAGGAAGGGATCTTCCCACCCATAAAAAATAAGATACGGAGAATTAACATGAAAAAACAACTGAAGGATACTCAGATTCTGTTGGAAATCCTGATCCTGACAGCAGCTGTTGCTATTATTGCAGCGGCAGTCTATTTTTTTCTGGTACCAAGCCATACTTCTGTCAGCAGTATTTCGGGTCTTGGTATCGTACTTTCCAACTTTGTACCGTTGCCCCTTTCCGCCATCACCATGATTCTGAACGTAGTACTTCTGATCATCGGCTTTTTTACCTGCGGAAGAGAATTTGGTGTAAAAACCGTCTACACCAGTATCATGCTTCCTGTTTTTCTTGGACTTTTTGAAAAAATCTTCCCGGATTTTGGTTCGATGACAAACAGTCAGGAGCTGGATGTTCTGTGCTATACACTTGTAGTCAGTGTGGGACTCAGTATTCTTTTTAACAGAAATGCTTCTTCCGGCGGACTTGATATTGTAGCAAAGATCATGAATAAATATCTTCATATGGAGCTTGGAAAAGCCATGTCTCTGTCTGGTATGTGTGTTGCTCTGTCTGCAGCACTCGTTTACGACAAGAAAACGGTAGTTTTGAGTATTCTTGGAACGTATTTTAACGGAATTGTTCTGGATCATTTTATTTTTGACCATAATATCAAACGCCGGGTATGTATCATCACTCCAAAGGAAGAAGAACTTCGGGAATTTATTCTTCATGAGCTGCACAGCGGTGCTACGATCTATGAAGCCTATGGTGCCTATAACATGCAGAAACGCAAAGAAATCATCACGATCGTAGACAAGACAGAATACCAGAAATTGATGAATTTTATCAACAAACTTGATCCGAAAGCGTTTATCACAGTTTATAATGTATCCAACATGAGATATCAGCCTAAAATGTAAAAAAGTTCCGCAGCACCTCAATCACAGAAGTGCTGCGGAATTTTTTTACCATAATTTCCTGTGAAAACGTTTCTTGAATTACCCCATGGAGCAAAAACTCCGGCGCGGCTGAAGGAGAAGAAGAGCGAACGGATGCGAATGGATACGATCAATGACATCGTTATAGTGCAAATAAGGACACTTTTTTAGACAAAGCGTGTTCTTTTTTTACCACATAAAGTTATCTATAATTAGAGACAGAAAATGGAGGAAGGGTATGGAAAGATATTATTTAGCAATTGATATAGGAGCATCCAGCGGAAGACATATTCTCGGCCATATGGAAGATGGGAAAATGGTTCTTGAGGAAATTTACCGTTTCTCGAATGGAATGCAGAAACGGGACGGTGAGAAGGTATGGGATATCGAGGCACTCTTCGAAGCTGTGCTGGCCGGAATGAAAAAATGCAGAGAACTTGGAAAAATCCCGGTGAGTGTCGGAATTGATACATGGGCAGTTGATTTTGTCCTTCTGGACAAGGATGATCAGCGGATCGGAAATGCCGTTGCTTATCGCGATGACCGCACGAAAGGAATGGATGAGGAGGTTTATCGCACAGTGCCGGAGGAAGAACTCTATGCATCGACCGGTATTCAGAAACAAATTTTTAACAGTATTTATCAGCTCATGGCGTGGAAGAAGAAAAAACCGGAACAGCTGGAAAAAGCAGAGACTCTTCTGATGATTCCGGATTACCTGAATTTCCTGCTTTCCGGCGTGAAAGCGCAGGAATATACCAATGCGACAACAACCCAGCTTGTCAACCCGGAAACCGGAGACTGGAACAGGGAGATGATTCAAAAACTGGGATATCCGGAAAAAATTTTCCTGCCGATCCGTGAGCCGGGGACTGTGATCGGCCATCTGAAAAAAGAAATCCGTGAGCAGGTCGGTTTCGACTGTGAAATTGTTCTTCCCGCAACACACGACACTGGCTCTGCGGTAGTCGCTGTGCCAAGCAATGAGGAGCACGTGCTCTATATCAGCTCCGGAACCTGGTCTCTGATGGGAACAGAATTAAAAGAGGCCGATTGCGGAACAGAAGCTATGCAGCACAATTTTACCAATGAGGGCGGCTACAACAGAAAATACCGTTTTCTGAAAAACATCATGGGTCTGTGGATGGTCCAGTCTGTGAAAAAAGAAATCGCAGAAGATTTAAGCTTTGGAACGATCTGCGAAATGGCATCGAAATGCACCATCCCATCTATCGTGGATGCAAACGACGATCGTTTCCTTGCACCGGAACATATGACAGCCGAGGTACAGAAGGCATGTGAAGAAAGTGGCCAGCAGATACCGCAGGGAATTGCAGAGGTTGCAGCAGTGATCTATAACAGCCTGGCAGTATGCTATGCAAAGACGTTAAAAGAACTGGAAGAACAAACGGGTTGTCAGTACCGGAAGATTCATGTCGTAGGCGGCGGCGCCAATGCCGGTTATCTGAACCGGCTGACAGCAGAAAAGACCGGAAGAACCGTGCTGGCGGGACCGACCGAGGCAACTGCCATCGGAAATCTGGCGGTACAGATGATCACCGGAAAAGAATGCAATGATCTGAAAGATGCGAGAAACTGTATTTTCCATTCCTTCGAAATCAAACAATATGAGCCATAAAAAATGAGACGAAAGGTTAAAAGGGGCAAAGAACATGTTAGTTGAAACAAAAGCAAAAGTAGGTGTATTTGCAATCGCACTGGGTGCATATCTGCCGCAGTTCCCGACGCTGGTTCCGGAATTTGAGGCACAGTATGATGCGTTCAAAAAGACGATTCCGGATACCGTTGAAATGATCGATGGTGGAATCGTTACAACGAAAGAATTATCCATGGAAGCAGGAGATAAGTTCCGTGCAGCGGATGTAGATCTTGTTATTTTACAGCTTCTGACCTACGCGACCAGCTACAATATGCTCCCGGCAGTCCGTGACCTGAATGTGCCGGTTGTGCTTGTGAATGTGCAGAAACGGAAAGCACCGGATTATGCCAATACCGATACGCCAAAATGGCTCGGTGAGCTGTATGCCTGTGGAGCAGTCGGTGAGATGGTAGCCGATCTGGAGCGTGCGGGCAAACGTCATGCCGTCATCACCGGTGTTGTAGAAGGCGGAGATGCTTACGTGGCAAAGGAAATCGACGAGTGGTGCCGGGCAGCCCAGGTACGCAGAAGATTCCGCTACACCAATATTGCCCAGATCGGAAGACCATATCCGGGAATGATGGATCTGTATATCGATGAAACCAATCTTTACAACCGGATGGGACTTTACACGAAACAGTTCGACTGGGAGAAAATGTGGGCAATCGCGGATCCTGTCACAGATGAGGACGCAATCCGCGCCAAGGCAGAGGAGATTCTGGATACTTTTGATATCGAGGGCGGTGCAACGGTAGAGACCGTATGGGATATGGCAAAATATGTCGTTGCATTTGAAGAGTGGGTGAAAAAAGAAGACCTTGGTATGGTGGCATCCCATTATGACGGCTTTGCAAAAGGGGTTGCCGGAAAACTGGACAGCATGCTGATTCCGGCATTTTCCATGCTGATCAAACAGGGTACAGCCTGTGCCGTAGAGGGTGATATGAAAGTTGCAATGGCAATGAGCATTCTGAAAACAATCGCCGGAACCGGTCAGCTTTCTGAGATGTATTCGATCGATTTCAATGAGGATATCTGTATTATCGGCCACTCCGGATCGGGAGATGCTGATATTTCGCAGGCGAAAAAACCGTCCATGAAAATCGTTGATGTTTTTCATGGCAAGACAGGCGGCGGATATCTGACGCAGTTTTATCCGCCAGTCGGAGATGTTACATATCTTGGAATTACGCAGGATAAAGACGGTCATTTTAAATTTGTTGCTGCAGAGGGTGTCAATGAGGATGGTCCGATCTTTACCTTTGGCGATACCAATATGAGAACACGTTTCTCCATTGGGGCAAGAGAGTTCTGCAACAGATGGAGTGAGGCGGGACCAACACATCATATGGCAGCAGCTGTCGGACATCATATTGATACGATTCTGAAAGTGGCAAAAATCCTGGATGTGCCGGTAGACATTGTATGCCGGTAAATATCGATAAAAGAAGAGAAAAGAGAGAAAGAAGAGGGAAATAACATGAAATTCTTAGATGCAGAATTTGTAAAGGGCTTTATCCGCATGGCAAATGATGGCTGGGAGCAGGGATGGCATGAGAGAAACGGCGGAAACCTTTCTTACCGTGTGAAACCAGAAGAGGTTGAAGAGGTAAAAGAAAACTTTGAGGCCAGAGAGTGGAATCCGATAGGAACCGCCGTTCCAAATCTTGAGGGAGAGTATTTCCTGGTAACCGGAAGCGGAAAATATTTCCGAAATGTCACAATCAAACCGGAAGACAGCATCTGTATGATTGAGCTGGATGAAAAAGGTGAAAATTACCGCATCGTCTGGGGTCTCGTCAACGGAGGACGTCCGACCTCAGAGCTTCCGAGCCATCTGATGAACCTGGAGGTAAAAAAACTTCAGGACGAAAGATACCGCGTTGTGTACCATGCACATACCACCAACGTGATCGCGCTTACCTTTGTTCTGCCGCTGGAAGATAAAGTATTTACCCGCGAACTCTGGGAGATGGCAACCGAGTGTCCTGTTGTATTCCCGTCCGGAATAGGTGTCGTTCCGTGGATGGTTCCGGGAGGCAGAGAGATCGCCGTTGCCACGAGCGAGCTGATGAAGAAATATGATCTTGCTATCTGGGCACACCACGGCATGTTCGCCGCCGGCTTTGATTTTGACCTGACCTTCGGTCTGATGCATACCGCAGAAAAATCTGCAGAAATCCTGGTAAAAACACTTTCTATGCAGCCAACGAAACGCCAGACGATCACACCGGATGAATTCCGCCATCTGGCAAAAGACTTCGGCGTAACACTTCCGGAAGAGTTTTTGTATGAGAAATAAAACTGGAAACTGATAGTGAAAAATGGCCGTCTGATCCTTGCACTGAGGAATGGGACGGCCATTTTTTTGCTGTGCAGAAGAAAAAGTCTATTAATTTCTTTCGGAATTTGATAAACTATAAGATAAGATTATCGATTAGAAAACAGTGGAACATTTCATTATCAGACAGAAAATGCTGGTGTGTCTGCGCTCAGAAAGGAAAGATGAAATATGACTTCAGCGATTAGTATAGGAAAGCAGGATTTTGCTTCCCTTCGAGAAAATCATTATTTTTATGTTGATAAAACCGATTTTATCAGACAATGGTGGGAAAGTGGAGATGACATTACGCTGATCACACGTCCGAGAAGATTTGGCAAAACATTGAATATGAGCATGCTGAATTGTTTCTTTTCCAGACAGTATGCAGAAAAAGGTACCATCTTTGAAGGGCTTTCCATCTGGAAACAGGAAAAATACCGCAGACTGCAGGGAACTTATCCGGTGATTTTTCTGAGCTTTGCGGACGTAAAACAGAATAACTATCAAGATGCAGTGCAGAAGATAAAAAATATTATTGTAGATGCTTATCGCCAACATCGGTATTTGGAGCAGGAAGAATGCTTTACGCAAAATGAGAAACAGCAGATGCTGGAAATTACAGAAAAAATGAGTGATGTGACAGCACAGGATGCATTAAAAAATCTTTCCAGTTATTTGAATCTTTTATATGGAAAAAAAGTTTTGATCTTTCTGGATGAATATGACACGCCCATGCAGGAAGCCTATATTCATGGATACTGGGATGAATTTGCCGGATTTATGAGAAGCCTTTTCAATGCGACATTCAAAACAAATCCATATCTGGAACGCGCTGTGATGACTGGAATTACCTGTATTTCCAAAGAATCTGTTTTTTCGGACCTCAATAATCTGACAGTTATTACAACAACATCGGATGCCTATGCAGACTGTTTTGGTTTTACAGAAGAAGAGGTATTTCAATCATTAGATCAATTTGGAATGCCGGAAAAGAAAGATCTGGTAAAGCAATGGTATGACGGATTTTGCTTTGGCACGCATCGTGATGTTTACAATCCGTGGTCTATTACAAATTATCTGAAAGAGAAAAAACTGCGGCCCTACTGGGCAGCTACAAGTTCCAATGGATTGATCAGCAAACTCCTGCAGTCGGCATCGGTAAATATGAAGGAAGAACTGGAAAAACTGATCAACAGACAACAAATTGTAGTTAATTTTGATGAGCAGATTATATTTGGACAATTAGAACAGGATGAAAGTGCGGTATGGAGTCTGTTGGTGGCAAGCGGTTATCTGAAAGTGGAGGAGATTGAATACAGAGGACTGACGCTGGAGCCGTGGTATTCTCTTTCCATCACAAATCTGGAGACTGTGAGCATGTTTTCGAATATGTTCAAAAGCTGGTTTGCAGCGGCATCTGCCAATTATAATGAATTTATCAAAGCATTGCTGAATGGGGATGTAAAAGCGATGAACCTCTATATGAATGATATTGCACTTGCTACATTTAGTAATTTTGATGCTGGAAAACATGCGTCCGAGCGGAGCCAGCTAGAGCGGTTTTATCATGGATTTGTACTTGGGCTGCTGGTGGAAGTGCGAGATCTTTATGAGGTGCGTTCCAATCGGGAAAGTGGGTATGGAAGATACGATGTGATTCTAATTCCCAGAAATTTGGATCGAGATGCTATGATTCTGGAATTTAAAGTAAAAGAAACGGAAGAAAAAACGCTGCAGGAAACGGTACAAAAAGCACTGGCGCAGATTGAAATAAAGAAATACGACGCGGAACTGAAAGAACGGGGAATCCCAAAAGAAAGAATCCGGCATTATGGATTTGCGTTTGAAGGGAAAAAGGTACTAATTGGGTAATAGAAAACGCTGTCAATGCTTCTCTGGAAGGGGAAGCGGGACAGCGTTTTTCTGTTAATTGTGATTAGAGTACCATTTGAAGCAGCATCGCCAAAAGCGGCATCGTCACAATAGAAGCCAGCGTGGTAACAACATTGATGGCACTGGCATAGCGTGAATCGTTTCCGTATACCTGACACATCTGTGTAACTGTAGAGGCAGATGGCGTGATGACGGCGAGAAAAACAATCAGAATCAGCGTCGGTCCGTCTGCAGAAAGATCGGCAAGATGGCTGATTTTCAGAAGAACAAGCGCCATTGTAAAGCACCCATTCCGCTCCTAAAACAGCCGTCACAAGCGGCACAATCAGATTGCCGGAATTGGAGTAGTAAACAGAAGTTATCTCAACCGCATCCAAATGAAACACCCGTCCAAGAGCTGAAACCGCAAAAAGAAGCACAACCTGCATCAGAAGCGAAGCCGCAAACGCAACCAGCAGCCCCCGCACCGTTTCCGGCGTGTAATCGACCTGAAACGCATTCAGAATCACGCAGGGAATGATCAGGTACAGCACAATTTTCGACAGAACTTTGCTGTCCTCATCCTTTAAAAGTCCGGCTTTTACGATTAAAAAGCCCATAAAAATCATAAGAAAAAGCTGCGCGATCTGCTGCGCAAGAAGAATACTGATCGTCATAAAAATCTCCCCATATGTGTGTCTTATAGAAAATATTATAAGGTGGAGGAGAGGGGATTTCAATTTCTTTTTGAGAGATTTGGGTCGAAATAATGGTGAAAATATAAGAAAAATGGCTGTTGACCAAAAGAAAATGCTGTCATATAATATATTCGACAAGAGAGCCGTTGGTCAGTGTACACCTGACCGCCGGATAAAGCTTCTAATTAAAAATAGCGTCTAACTTTACCAGAGCAGGGGCGCTATTTTGATTTGACAAAATTACACGATTGCAATATAATATACTTAACAAGACAGCCGGAAGGTGAGCGCAATCACCCGATCTGGCGAAAATATTAAATAGCTATAAGAAGTGGCCATCCATGCTTACCAGAGAGCAGGATGACCATTTCTTAATTTCTATAATAAAGGAAGGCTGAATTATAGTCAAGAAATTTTTGCGATTTTAAAACAAAGTAATAAAAAGTGTGATATAATAACCTCATAATGAAAAGTAAAATTCCGCCTATTTTTCAACATTGTAGGCGGCAATTTTACACCTACAAGTTAGTGAATCCTAATAAAAGTAAGATGGAGGTACCTGCCTATGATGGAATACACCAGTAAATACTGGAATATGCTGACTCCTTTAATAAAGAAAAGTCTGCTAAAACGCTACGGAAAAGAGGAGACCGCAGAGCTTCTCCGCAAGACCAACCAGATCTACCGCGACATGCTTCGCCGCGCCGATGATATCGGAAAGGACAACCCGATGGCGTCGAATCTCTATGAAGGCCTCATTTTTCTTGCGCTCTGGGATGCGTCGGACAGACAGATTTCTGTGGATGAACTGCGTACAATCTCAGAGGAGATGATGTCCTTCCCGCTTCTGAAAGCCATGGGCCTGATGATTAATGCGAATAAGAAGAGCGGCATGGCGCGGATTGCGAAGATGATGCATAAGGATGCCGCCTGGCTGGAAGCACATCCGCAGTATAAGGCGTATTCGTGGGATTTTCATTTTGATGAGACGAAGCATCAGGACGGTTTTTATTACCACTTCACCCAATGTCCCCTGAATACCTTCGCCCGAAAAGAGGGCTATCTGGAAGTGCTGCCGATTATGTGCGACATTGATTACAAGACAGCAGCCCTGATGCACGCGAAGCTCTACCGTGACCATACGCTGGCAGGCAGCGGTGAGGTCTGTGATTACTGGTTCGTGGGGGACAAGGTGGAAAATCCGAAATAAAATAAGACCGGGACGGAAACGGTGAAATGGATCGAAGAATATAAAACACAGAAGGGAGATCACCCAGAATGAGCAATGAAAAAATAAAACCAAAACTGAACGGAACTGCCGAGACGATGCTGCAGTGCTTCTACGCCCGCGCCATGCACAGCAGAAATCCGAAAAACAAGTTCCGCGACACCAAAGCAGAAGAGCTGATTGACCGCATCGACTATGATTTCAGCAATGCGAAAAAGGACACAGCAATGAGCGGCGGAATCGTAGCGCGGAGTGTTGTGTTTGATGAGCTGATCAGCGACTTTATCCGAAAGAACCCGGATTGTACCGTCGTCAACATCGCCTGTGGTCTGGACACTCGTTTTTACCGCATGGATAATGGAAAAATTACCTGGTACAATCTCGATCTGCCGGAGACGATTGAGGTACGCGATTCGATCTATCAGGAATCCGGCCGCGTTTCCACGATTGCGTGTTCCGTGCTCGATCCGGCATGGGCCGATCAGGTAAAAGTGCGGGGCAAAATGCTTTTCATTATCGAAGGTCTGACCATGTACATGAAAGCGGATGAGGTCAGAATGATGCTCGCCATCATCCGCGATCATTTCGACAATGCCTACGTCTGCATGGAAACGCTGTGCCCGTACTTTGTAAAGAAAGAAAACATCGAAAAATCTATTCAGGCGACGGGCGCGACGTTTACCTGGGGTGCGAACAGCTTTGCAGACCTGGGCGACATTGCCGCCGGTTTCCGAAAAGTAAAAGACGACAACATCGCCCGCGGTATGGAAACGCTGAATCCCATCTACAAGCTGGTGATGTGGATGCCGATCATCCACAAATTCGCAGAGAAAATTCTGGTGTTTGAAAAAGCGTAAGAAAAGAAATGAAAAGAAACAGGCAGCCCGGCAGCGGAAAAGCTCAAAAAGCTTCCGTGCAGGGAACCTGTTTTTTGTTTGTGCAGGAAATTAACAAATCATTCATCCGGCCACACAAAATGTGCATTCCCCGCTTCAAGGCCGTCAATCAGAATATTCTGTCCCGTGCAGAACCGGTTCGTCACGGTCATAAAATACGCCCAGTCCGCTGCTTCCTCGACGGTCATCCACCGTTTCAGCGGCGTCAGCTCCATGATCTGATCCCAGAGCTTTTGGTCTTCTGTGACAGGCAGATTCAACTCGGTCAGTACGCCGCCGAAATCAAGGCTGTTGCACGTTCCGCCATACGGTGCAATGCGGAGTGCCACGTTTTTCGTGTAGGCGAGCACACCGCCCTTGCTTGCGGTGTATTCCGGAAATTCAGCTCCGGTATGGCCGCTGGCCGAGCCGATCATGAGGATGGCGCGGATGTTGTCATGAATTCCGTACGCCTCCGTGATTGCGATGGTTCCCTTTAAATTGATATCAATATCATCCTCGTTCTGCACACCAGCGTTGTTGATGACAATATCAAAAGGCGCAAGTGCCGGATACTGTTCTTTGGCGCGGATATCAAGGCAGAAATGAGTATACGACTCCTGTCTGATCGAAGCTTCCTTTCGGTCAAATCCGGTAACGTCAAAGCCTTCTTTTAAAAATTTCTCCGCAATCGCCTTTCCGATTCCGGAGCTGGTTCCTGTAATAAGTACACGCATACGATAACCTCCCGATGAAATATTACCCTCATTATACCGCAAACACAGCATGCGATCCAGAAGAAACGAAAAAGAATGCAGGAAAAGAAAATGTTACGGGAAAAATCACTGCATAAAACAAAAGAGTCTCCCAAACTGCAACAAATAATTGACAGATTTTAGGAGAAGGAGTAGAGTTTTTGAAAGGGGGATTATCCCTGCAAAGAGTGAAAACAAAAGAGGTGCAAATATGCTGAAAGTAGACAATCTTACCTTTGAAGTAAACGAAGAGGGAAGAAAACGCTGCCTCGTCAACCACATCAGTTTTGAGGTAAAGGACGGGGAAATGCTGGTGATTACCGGACCAAACGGTGGCGGAAAATCAACGCTGGCCAAAGTGCTTGCAGGAATTGAGGACGCCAATGGCGGAGAAATCTTCCTGGATGAGGAAAATATTACCGGTTATGATATTGACCACCGTGCAAACGCCGGCATCGGCTATGCATTCCAGCAGCCGCCGCGTTTTAAAGGAATGACGGTGAAAAAAATGCTGTCGCTGGCAGCCGGAAAAGAACTGACGGAAGCCGAGAGCTGTAAACTCCTCTCCGCCGTCGGACTCTGCTCTGCCGATTACCTGAACCGCCAGATGGACGGTACGCTCTCGGGAGGAGAGATGAAGCGTCTGGAGATCGCAACGGTGCTTGCAAAACCGCATAAGGTCAGCATTTTCGATGAGCCGGAGGCCGGCATTGACCTGTGGAGCTTTTCCATGCTGATCAGGCGGTTTGAAGAAATCCACAAAGAGAAAAAAGAATGTCTGATTCTCATTTCCCATCAGGAACGCATTATCCAGATGGCAGACAAGATCATGGTGATCGAGGACGGCCAGGTGAAAGAATACGGTACAAAGGAAGACGTACTGCCGACCCTGTTCCAGCAGAAAACAGGCCGGATGTGCGGCCAGGAAGGAGGCACATGCTGATGGTACAGGTAGATGAGACAACCCAGGGCGTATTAAATCAGATCAGCGAGGGATTTGAGCAGAAAGGGGCATACAATCTCCGCCAGAACGGCATTCCGCTCTGCCACGGTGACAGTGAACATATCAAAATCCGCAAAAAAGATGATAAGCCGGGCATTGATATTTTGATCGACGGCGAGACGAAGGGCGAAAAAGTATTTATCCCGGTTGTCGTCAGCGTTTCTGGCATGACGGATCTTGTTTACAATGATTTCTACGTTGCGGACGGCGCCGATGTTACGATTGTAGCGGGCTGCGGTATCCACAACGGCGGCTGCAACGACAGCCGGCACGACGGTATCCATACGTTCCATGTAGGAAAAAATGCCAACGTGCGCTACGAGGAAAAGCATTACGGAGAGGGAAACGGAACGGGACAGCGGATTCTGAACCCGGTGACAAATATTGAAATCGGAGAAAATTCCGTTTTTACGCTGGATACCGTACAGATTAGGGGCGTTGACTCAACGATCCGTACAACGAATGTTGTGATGGATGCAAACTCCAAACTGTTCGTGCTCGAACGTCTGATGACAGACGGTGACCAGAAGGCAGAGTCGGATATTGAAGTATGTATGAACGGAAGCGGTTCTTCCGCACAGATTATTTCACGTTCTGTCGGAAAGGGCAATTCCTCCCAGGTCTTCCATCCCAAGGCAGTCGGCAAAAACAAATGCCACGCCCATATCCAGTGCGATTCTATCATCATGGATCACGCACAGGTCGGATCTATTCCGGAGATCCAGGCAAAACATGTGGATGCGGCAATCATCCACGAGGCGGCGATCGGACGGATCAATGATGAGCAGCTATTGAAACTCAGAACGCTCGGCATGACGGAAGCGGAGGCGGAAAACGTCATTATTGAAAACTTCCTGAGCTGAAGAAAAAAAGGAAACAAGAGAACAAAAAAGAGGCATTTCCAGTCTGCATAGATGGAGATGCCTCTTTTTGTGCATTTTTCACAAAAGCAAGTAGTAAATTTTACTAAAATAAAAAGTAAAATATTTTGACTTTTAACATATGATAAATTTGTACTGTTGAAAAAAGGAAAGATACAAGATAGAGAAATGGGGAAAGCGAAAATGGGTATTGTGATCAATCATTCCGAAAATATTTTCCTGCCGCAGATGATCATTACGAAGCCGGAGATGGAAGAAAAGGTGGAAGCGTTTGTGAAAAACGGCGGAACCGTAATCGTGACGTACCGACACGCCGTGAAAGATGCGGACAACAACGTTCCGTTCGGCGAGACACTGCCGGTGCACTACAATGCGCTTGCGGGTCTGACCGTAGAAGAGACGGAGAGCCTGCAGGACTATGATGCATTCCCGGTTGTGGGAAGCGGCGTGTTCGAGGGCGTGGAAGGCACAGGCGGAATTTTCCGTGATATGATTCAGGTGCAGGATGCGGAAGTGCTGTTCCATTACGCGGATGCGTTCTATCTGGAATTCGCAGCCGTGACGAGAAAACAGACCGGCAGGGGAACTTTGTATTACGTGGGCTGCGGCCTGGAAGAGAAGATCACGAAGCTTCTGATGGAGCAGGTGATGCGGGACTGCCATTTCCAGATGGTGCCGTCCGAAGAGGGCCTTGAGATCGTGACGAGAGGAAACGAGAAGCAGAAGGTGACGATGTACATCAACCACAATGCAAAGGAAGTGACGTATGGGGATATGACACTGGCACCGTTTGCATGCAAGATTTTAGAAGCATAATATAAAAGAGTAAACGAGAGAAAAGGCGCGGCCGCCCGGAGCAAAAAACAGCTTCGGGCGGGCCGTGCCTTTTGCGTGCTGACAAAAAAGATGCAAAAAGCGGAATTCTGTGTTGACAAGTGTCCGAAAAAAACTTGTAAATAAGACGCGAGTGTGCAAAAATAGACATAAAACAGATGCGGAGGCATCCTGAAAAAAAGAGGAGAACAACATGGAAAAACAGAAAAAGATAGCACTGATTAATGATCTGACAGGCTTTGGCCGGTGCTCGACGGCTGTGATGGCGCCGATCGTGTCGGCGCTGAGGATTCAGGCGGTGGCAGTTCCGACCGCAATTCTCTCAGCACACACGCAGTTTCCGACGTATTACTTTGATGATTATACTGACCGGATGAAGGATTACATTCAGACCTATAAGGATCTGAAGCTCGATTTCGATGCGATCTCGACCGGCTTCTTAGGATCGGAACAGCAGGTGGATATCGTGCTTGATTTTATCCGCCATTTTAAGACGGACCGCAACTTTGTCATCGTCGATCCGGTCATGGGAGACTATGGGAAGCTGTATCGGACGTACACGAAAGAGATGTGCGAAAAGATAAAAGAACTGGTTCACTACGCGGATATCATCACGCCGAATCTGACAGAGCTCTGCACACTGATCGATGCGCCGTATCCGGAGAACGGGGCTTCGATTGAGGAGCTGAAAGAGATGTGCGGAAAACTGGCAAAGCGGGGACCGAAACACATCGTGGTGACGGGCATCCACTTTAACCAGACGCAGATTGCCAACTTTATCTATAACAAAGGCGAAGACTTCCAGATTGTCATGGTAGACCGCATCGGCGGCGACCGGAGCGGTACGGGAGATGTCATTGCGGCAATTATCGCAGGCATGTATCTGAACGGCCACAGCCTGTACGAGTCGGTGAAAAAGGCGGCGGATTACGTATCGAAATGCATCCGCTACTGCGAAGAAAACGAAGTGCCGAGCTACTGGGGACTCTGCTTTGAAATGTTTATGAAGGACTTAACGGAGGAAGCGTAATGTATTTATATACTGTAACCGGAGCCGTCGGCGAGGAAGGGTATCTCGACCTTGCAAAGAGCGGCGATCTTACCGGAAAAAATGTCTATGTCAACATGACAAACAAATGCCCGTGCAGCTGTGTGTTCTGTCTGCGCCAGACGAAACAGCAGCAGGAGGGAAATACACTGTGGTTAAAAGAGGGCGAGCCATCCGTTGAGACGATGCTGGAGCTGTTCGCACAGTACGATCTGAACGTGATCAATGAACTGGTCTTCTGCGGCTTCGGAGAACCGCTTGAGCGGCTTGAGGATGTCTGTCGGGTGATCGATTCCTTAAAAGAAACGTATCCGAACCTGAAAGTGCGTCTGAATACGATCGGTCTTGCCAACCTGATCTATGGAAGAGATGTCACCCCGGAATTAAAGGGAAGATTTGATACCGTCTCGATTTCCTTAAACGCGCCGGATGAAAAGGAATTTCTGGAGCTCACGCGGTCGAAATTCGGCATCCAGTCGTACGAGGCGATCAAGGAGTTTGCGGTTCTTTCCAAACAGTATGTGCCGAATGTTGTGATGACGGTTGTCGAGAAAGTCATGCCAGAGGAGAAAATTCAGAAGTGCCAGGAGATCTGCGATACCTTAGGAGTTACTTTACGTGTCCGCCCGTTTGAAAATTGAGAGGCCCGCAATCTTTCGCTTGTATTTGAACGACATAACGCCTATAATGGGAAAGAAAAACAAAAGAGAGGGAGAGACGTATGAACGAGTCTAATGGAGTCATCCGCGATGCGAGAAAGCTCGGTATTCCTAAAATGCTGATTCTCGGATTGCAGCACATGTTTGCCATGTTCGGTGCAACCATTCTGGTGCCGATTCTGGTAAACAGCTACTTTGTAGACGCATGCGGCGAGGGGCCGTCCCGCGGTCTTACCGTATCCGTCACACTGTTCTGCGCCGGCTTTGGAACCCTGCTGTTTCATCTGTGCGCGAAATTTAAAGTACCGGCATTTCTTGGTTCTTCGTTTGCATTCTTAAGCGGTTTCGCCGCTGTTGCAAACCTGAATACCGGAAAATATGCCAGCATGAGTGTCAACGACAAGGCAGCCTATGCCTGCGGAGGTATTGTGGTAGCAGGTCTTCTGTACCTGATTTTTGCCTTGATCATCCGCATGGTCGGTGTCAAACGCGTGATGCGCTACCTGCCGCCGGTTGTCACAGGTCCGGTTATCATCTGCATTGGCCTCAGCCTTGCTGGTTCCGCCATTAATAATGCTTCGACGAACTGGTTCCTGGCACTGGTTGCGCTGGCAGTCATCATCATTTTCAACATCTGGGGAAAAGGAATGCTCAAAATCATTCCGATTCTGATGGGCGTTGTGATTGCCTACGCTGTGGCAGTTGTCCTGAATGCACTCGGCATCAAAAATCCGGACGGATCCGTGATCATCAACTTTGCGCCGGTTGCACAGGCAGGCATCGTCGGACTTCCGCCGCTGCAGCTCTGCAAATTCGATCTGACCAGCATTATGATCATGGCACCGATCGCGATCGCGACCATGATGGAGCATGTCGGTGATATGTCGGCGATCTCTGCAACCGTAGGAGAGAACTTCCTTTCTGATCCGGGCCTGCATAGAACCCTGCTCGGTGATGGTCTTGCAACCGCAATGGCAGGTTTCATCGGCGGACCGGCCAACACGACGTACGGCGAGAACACCGGCGTTCTGGAATTGAGCCGCGTACATGACCCGAGAGTCATCCGTATTGCCGCAGTCTTTGCGATTATCGTCAGCTTCATTCCGAAGGTATCGGCACTCATCAGCACCATGCCGTCCTCTATCATCGGAGGCGTCAGCTTCATGCTGTACGGTATGATTTCTGCCATCGGTGTGCGCAACGTGGTAGAGAATAAAGTAGACCTGACCAAATCGAGAAACCTGATCATCGCGGGCGTCATCTTTGTCTGCGGACTGGGCTTCAGCAACGGTCTCTCCTTTACGATCGGCGGAACGACCGTCACCCTGACTGCACTTGCCATTGCAGCCATCGCAGGAATCCTGCTGAACATGATTCTGCCGGGCAATGATTACGAATTCGGCGTAAACGAGTCCGGGGACGAGAACAGAGGAATCCACGCATAAAGAAACATGCAAAAGAAAATCCGTTTTTTCTGCATCTGTATTCTGCACAAAGGAATGTGCAGAAACAGAGGGGAAAAAGCGGATTTTCTTTGCGTTTCGGTACGGGCAAGTGTGTACTGGAGAGTAAGAAGATGTAAAGTTGGTAAAAAATGACACACGAAAGACCGAAAAAGGGGATGATGTGACAGGTCGTCGGATCCTTATATTACCTGGATCCAACGGTGATTCCGCGGCTGAAAAGTCTGCGAAGCGGTGACGATCCGGTGTTTTTGTTTGGTGTTTTATTTTACGCGCTCAAACGCAATCCGCGGAGAGTGGTTCAGCACGTAGATAATGCCGCGCCGTTCAAATCCGTTTTTCTGGATCAGATGCTGCATGATTTGATTGTCCGTATGCGTATCGACGCGCAGGTGCGGGATCTGTGTCCAGCAGTAATCGACGATCTGGGAGAAAAATCCGTGGATTGTTCCGTCTGAGGCAACCTGGTGGATCGTGCCATACGGCGCATCGGAGAGCCAGGAGCCGTCGTCGATCTGCAGATACGTCGGATCCTCACCGATGATGAAGGCAAACGCGCCGTGCAGCGTGCCGTTTTCTTCCAGGACAAAAAGCTGTTTGTCACGGATTCTGTTGTGAATCAGCTCCTCCGGCGGAAAATGGTTTCCCCACTGATTCGGATTTCCGGTTTCCTGCATAAAAGAGCGGGCGTACGCATAGATTGACATGAGCGAAGTAAAATCCTCCGGGACGGCAAGTCGTATCATGATAAAAATTCTCCTTTTAGTTCAAAATAAGCAGTTTTATTGTAGCACAGCGGACGGTGAAGCACAAGAAAGAGAAAACAGGATTTGACTTTTTGAAAAATCCCATGTACAATGCGGTTAGTTGTAACTAACTAAAGCAGCCAAAACCACAACAAAACGATTTCTGCCGGTCCTGGATGGGCCGGTTCCGCATCAAATTGTCAGAAAGGAAAGAATATGAAACAAAATCGAAAACGAAAAGAGACGGCGGGCATGAATTTTCTCCGCTATCTCGGCCCGGGACTTCTTGTCACGGTCGGTTTTATCGACCCGGGAAACTGGGCATCCAACATTGCCGCCGGATCGGGTTACGGCTACGAGCTTCTGTGGATGGTCACCCTGTCCACGATCATGCTGATTTTTCTGCAGCACAATGCGGCGCATCTCGGCATTGTCACGGGAAAGTGCCTCTCGGAGGCGGCGAGCCTCTATCTGCCTGCGTGGCTGAAAAACACGATTCTTGCGACGGCGATGATGGCAGCGGTGGCGACCGCAATGGCGGAGATCCTCGGCGGTGCGATTGCGCTCCAGATGCTGTTCGGCATTCCGATCAAGCTCGGCAGCATGATGATTCTCGTGCTGGTTCTGATCTGTGAGTTTACAAGTGCTTACAAACGGATTGAAAAACTGATCATTGTGTTTGTCTCGCTGATCGGCTTTTCGTTCCTCTTCGAGGTCTGGATCGCCGATATCGACTGGGCGCAGGCGGCTGTCGGCTGGGTAAAACCGTCGTTTCCAGAGCACTCAATGCCGGTCATCTTAAGCGTCCTCGGTGCGGTCGTCATGCCGCACAACCTGTTTCTCCACTCGGAAATTATTCAGAGCCGCCAGTGGAATCTTGAGGATGATGAGGTGATTGCGCGCCAGTTAAAGTATGAGTTCAAAGACACCCTGTTTTCCATGATCATCGGATGGGCCATCAACAGTGCAATGATCCTGATGGCGGCCGCAACGTTTTTCCAGCCGCAGAATGCAAAGCAGGTGGATGATCTCGCAACGGCGGGAAAGATGCTGATACCGCTCCTTGGAAATGCCGCATCGGTGATTTTTGCAGCAGCGCTTCTGCTCGCCGGAATTTCATCGAGCATCACCGCGGGAATGGCGGGCGGAACGATTTTTTCGGGGATTTTTAACAAGCCGTATGAGATCAAGAGTAAGGAGACACGCTGGGGAATCCTTCTTACCATGATCCCGGCCGCAGCGGTCATTCTTCTGATTGATTCCCCGTTCCAGGGCCTTCTCTATTCACAGATGTTCCTTGGAATGCAGCTCCCGATTACGGTATTTACACAGATTTATCTGACGTCCTCGAAAAAAGTCATGGGAAAATACGCGAACAGTCTGCAGCTGAAAATTGCCCTGTTTGCGATTGCGGTGATTGCGACACTGCTGAATATCGCGCTGCTGTTTGTGCAGTAAAAAGAATGAGAAATAAAAAAAAGGAAGTCCGCTGCGCTGATCCCTGAAAAAGAGACCGGCGCAGCGGACTTCTTCTATTATAATATGCTCTCCATGCAGGCATCGACAAAGTCCTGCAGAAGCGGAGAGAGTTTCCGCCCCTTTTTCCAGATCACGGCGATCTGCGTTTCCAGGTCGCTTTCTGCGAGCGGCTGGATGCGGAGTCCCTGGCAGAGAGAGCTCATGGACTGCGGGAAAATGGCAGTGGCAAGGCCTTCCTTTGCCCAGAGCATCGCGCCGCGGGGATCGTCGCAGACACAGAAGAGATCCGGTTCCATGCCGCGCGAGTGGAATGCATCCATGATGAGTGCCTCGTACCGGCGGTAGATGATAAGTGGAATATTTAAAAGATCCGGGAGCTTTAGCGATCCGTTCTTCTCGGGAAGCATATCTTTTGAAGAAACGGCAATCATAGGTTCAGAGCTTAAAATTTTATAGTCGACATCGTCGAGCCGCAGCGGCGTGCGGGCGATGGAAATGTCGATGATGCCGTCCATCAGATAGCGGTACAGCGTGTAGGTGATGCCGTCGTGCACCTCGAAGTTGACATCGGGATTGCGGCGGGAAAAAAGCGAGACGCACGGCATGATCGTTGCAACGGTGGTCGGTGTGATGCCGAGGCGCAGAACCCGCTTTTTGCCGACCTTTGCGACCTCAAGCTCCGTCGATTTCACGTACTCGAGCAGGTTGGCGGAGCGGTCGTACAGCAGTTTTCCGGCTTCGGTCAGGCGGACGCCCTGGCGGGTACGTTCAAATAAAGTGACGTTCAGTTCGGCTTCCAGCTGCTTTAACTGATAACTGAGCGGCGGCTGGGACATATTGAGGCGGCGGGCGGCCTCGTGAATGCTTTCGGTTTCGGCGATGACGCGGAAATATTCAAGCTGGCGCAGTTCCATAAGAGACTTCCTTTCGTGAAATTATCTATGATATTAAAATTGTATCACTAAGCTATAAAAACAATACTATTCGTATTAATCATATGAGATTATACTGTCAATGTCAAGAAACAAAGAAATGGAGAGTGAAAAAGAAGATGAAAAGTCTTGGAGTCTACTTGAAGCACTACAAAAAAGAGAGCATCATCGCTCCTTTGTTCAAGCTTCTGGAAGTCGTATTCGACCTTCTGGTGCCGATGGTTGTTGCCCAGATCATCGATGTGGGTATCGCAGGCAATAACCGTCCGTACATCGTCAGCCGTTTTGGAATCCTCGTTCTGATGGCGGCAGTCGGACTTTGCTGCAGCTTCACCGCGCAGTATTTCGCGGCAAAAGCGAGCGTCGGCTGTGCAACCGAGCTTCGCCAGGCGGTCTTTGACCACATCCAGGCTCTGTCCTTTACGGAGCTGGATACCATTGGAACCGATACGCTGATCACCCGTCTGATCAACGATATCAACCAGGTGCAGAACGGAATCAACATGGGTCTGCGTCTGCTGCTGCGGAGTCCGTTTATCGTATTCGGTTCCGTTGTGATGGCATTTACCGTCAACGTAAAATGTGCCATCGTATTCCTGGTTACTATTCCGATCCTGTTCGTTGCTGTATTCGGCATTATGCTGGTCAGCATCCCGCTGTTCAAAAAGGTACAGGCGGCACTCGACCGCGTCACCGGAATGACAAGAGAAAATCTGAACGGTGTCCGTGTCATCCGTGCGTTCTGCCGTGAGGAGCAGTCTGTTGCCGATTTCGAAAAGAGCAACGATGAGCTGACTTGTCTGAACGAGTTTGTCGGAAAAATTTCCGCACTGTTAAATCCGCTGACCTATGTCCTCATCAACATCGCAGCCGTTGTCCTGATCTGGCAGGCAGGCCTTCAGGTTAACATCGGCAGTATGCAGCAGGGACAGGTTGTCGCACTTTACAACTACATGCTGCAGATCATCGTGGAACTGATCAAACTGGCATCGCTCATCATCACCTTAAACAAATCCGTTGCCTGTGCAGAGCGTGTCTCCGGCGTACTGGCGGTTCCGACAACCATGAACTACCCGGCAAAAGGCGGCGCTGCAAAGAAAGTAACTGGCGATGCAGCTGTTACATTTAAAAATGTCAGCTTCACCTATGCAGGAGCCGGCGCAGAGAGCTTATCGGATATCAGCTTTACCGCAAAACGCGGACAGACCATCGGAATCATCGGCGGTACCGGAAGCGGAAAATCGACGCTGGTCAGCCTGATTTCCCGTTTCTACGATGCGACCAGCGGTGACGTCATGGTAGACGGCGAGAATGTAAAGAATTACACGAAAGAAGAGCTCTGCAATAAAGTCGGTGTTGTTCAGCAGAGAGCAGTGCTCTTTAAAGGCAGCATCCGCGACAATATGAGGTGGGGCAAAGAGGACGCCACCGATGCAGAAATCTGGGAGGCGCTCACCACAGCCCAGGCGAAAGAAGTCGTAGAAGGCAAACAGGATCAGCTCGATTTTATGCTGGAGCAGAATGGAAAGAACCTCTCCGGCGGACAGAAACAGCGTCTTTCTATTGCGCGTGCGCTGGTAAAAAAACCGGAAATCCTGATTCTGGACGACAGCTCGAGTGCGCTTGACTTTGCAACGGATGCAAAACTCCGCAAAGCCGTCCACAATCTCGAAGGAAACACGACAACCTTCCTCGTATCCCAGCGAATCGCCGGCATCCGTCAGGCAGACCAGATCCTCGTTCTTGGAAATGGTACGCTCGAAGGAAACGGCACACACGACGAGCTGATGAAAACCTGCGAGGTTTACCGCGAGATTTACTTCTCCCAGTTCCCGGAAGAGCGTGCAGCTTATAACAACGAAAGCGGGGTGATCGCATGAAAAAGACAGAAAACAAGTCCGGAAAAAGCGGCATGCAGGTCATGAAAAAGCTGATGGCGTTTATCGGAAATTATAAAATTTTCTTAGGCCTTAGTATTGTCCTAGCTGCGGTTACCGTTATTTTACAGCTTTATATTCCGATCCTGTTCGGCGATGCGATCGATGAGGTTGTTGCAGCCCACCAGGTCAATTTCCCGGAGATGTGGTTCTATCTGAAACGAATCGTATTCTTTACCCTCGTTTCCGCACTTTCCGCATGGATCATGAACCTGATCAACAACCGTATGACGTACCGCATCGTGCGCGACCTTCGTTCCCAGGCGATCCGTCATATCCAGGTGCTGCCGCTGTCCTATCTGGATCAGCACAGCTCCGGAGACATCGTAAGCCGTGTTATCGCAGATACCGATATCTTATCGGACGGTCTTCTGCTTGGCTTTACGCAGCTGTTCTCCGGCATCGTAACCATTATTGTGACACTGTTTTTCATGTTCTCGAAGAACGTATGGATCACCCTTCTTGTGATCTGCCTGACACCTCTGAGCTTCTTCGTGGCAAAATTTATTTCCGGCCGCTCGTTCAAAATGTTCCAGAAACAGAGTGAGACGAGAGGAAAACAGACCGCACTCATCGATGAGATGATCGGAAACCAGAAAGTAGTCAAAGCGTTCGGCTATGAGGAAAAAGCTTCCGAGCGTTTTGCAGAGATCAACAAAGATCTGCAGAAATACAGCCAGCAGGCCGTGTTCTACAGTTCCTTAACGAACCCGTCCACCCGTTTTGTCAACAACGTGATCTATGCCGGTGTTGCCCTTGTGGGAGCTTTCATGATCCCGGGCGGCGCGCTGACCGTCGGCGGACTTTCCGTTCTGCTGTCGTACGCAAATCAGTATATGAAACCGTTCAATGATATCAGTTCCGTTATCACCGAGATGCAGAACGCGCTTGCCTGCGCAGGCCGTATCTTTGCTCTTCTGGAAGAGAAAGAGGAAAGTGCAGACCCGGCCGGAACGATCGATACCGTGACGGGAAATGTGACGATCGATGATGTAGCATTCAGTTATGACAAAGAGAAAAAACTGATCGAGAACTTTAATCTTGACGTACAGCCGGGCATGCGTGTTGCCATTGTCGGCCCGACCGGATGCGGAAAGACGACGTTTATCAACCTGCTGATGCGCTTCTATGATGTCGATGCCGGAAAGATCTGCATCGACGGAAAGCCGATCGACGAACTGTCCCGCCATGCGCTCCGCAGCTGCTTTGGTATGGTGCTGCAGGATACCTGGATCAAACAGGGAACCGTGCGCGACAACATCAGCTTCGGAAAGCCGGATGCGACGGAAGAGGAGATCATCAATGCGGCCAAAGAGGCACACAGCTGGGAGTTTATCAAGCGTCTGCCGAAGGGACTTGACACGGTTCTCAGCGAAGACAGCATCAGCCAGGGGCAGAAACAGCTTCTCTGTATCACCCGTGTCATGCTCTGCCTGCCGCCGATGCTGATCCTCGACGAGGCGACCTCCAGCATCGATACCCGTACCGAACTGCAGGTTCAGGAGGCGTTTGACAAGCTGATGCAGGGCAGAACGAGTTTCGTCGTTGCCCACCGTCTGTCCACGATCCGCAACGCTTCGCTGATCCTCGTCATGAAAGATGGAAAGATCATCGAGCAGGGACGCCATGAGGAGCTTCTTGAGAAGAAAGGCTTCTACTACAATCTGTACAACAGCCAGTTCCAGGCGTCATAAAAGATATTTGGAAAAGAGAACAGCAGATCTGTGCCGCGCATGCGATTTTGAGGCGTGCGCGCTCAGATCTGCTGATTTTTTATATGTTTTTGCAATATTCTGAAAAAAATACGGCATGGGGTATTGACGAATCCTATCACAGGTGCTATAGTTTTACAAAAATAAAAAAAGACGTAGAAGTTTTTAGAAAATGTGCGGAGAGCTTTTGGAAATTTAATTTTCGAAAGGTGCACGACCGAAGAAGTAAAACTTTCAGGTGCTGGTTCTCTTCTTAAAACAAGAACGGACGGGAGACGGCGAGGACTAAAAACGGAGTGGTCTCTGGAGAAGCTCTTGAAAAGAGTGCCGAAGGTGCAATGCAGCGATGCAGAATCTCTCAGGCAAAAGGACAGAGTCAAAAAAGATACAGAAGAAAAACAGCCGCGGAACAAAAAAAGCGGTGCGCAGAAACGAAAAAATTCCGGAAGCGCGGTTTTTTGCTGTATTTTTCAATCAGAGCCATGTTCTGCAGGAAAAATTCCGCAGGAGATGGTATTTTTTTTCTCAAAACGGTGCGGATGTGTGATCCACATCGTTCAGACCATACGTCGAATGGAAAGGGAGAAAAGAAAATGGATGCATTGAATCAGGCAATTGCGCAGATCAGTGATGTGCTCTGGAACAGCGTACTGCTGTTTCTGCTGGTAGGTACGGGAGTTTATTTCTCTGTTCGGACCCGCTTTGTACAGGTAAGAAAGTTTAAGACCGCGTGGAACCGCGTCTTCGGCGGTTTCTCGTTAAAGGGTAAGAAGGCCGGAAAAGACGGCATGACTTCCTTCCAGGCGCTTGCAACAGCGATCGCCGCACAGGTCGGAACCGGAAACATCGCAGGATGTGCGACCGCACTCGTATCCGGCGGCCCGGGAGCCATCTTCTGGATGTGGCTTGCTGCGTTCTTCGGCATGGCAACGATCTACGGCGAGGCGTATCTCGCGCAGATCTCCAAACGCCGCGATGAGAGCGGGGAAATCATCGGAGGACCGGTTTACTACATTACCCACGCATTCAAGGGAACGTTTGGAAAAGCACTGGCAGGCTTCTTTGCCGTAGCCGTTATTCTGGCGCTTGGCTTTATGGGAAATATGGTACAGTCGAACTCCATCAGTGATGCGTTCTACACCGCATTTTCCGTACCGAAATGGGTGATGGGTGTGATTGTAGCCGTTCTCGCCGCATTCATTTTCATCGGAGGTATCTCCCGTATCGCATCCTTCACCGAAAAAGTTGTTCCGGTGATGGCAGCACTGTATCTCGTCGGAGCCCTTGTTGTTATTCTGATCAACATCCAGCATGTGCCGTCAGCGATTGCTTCGATCTTTATCTATGCATTCCGTCCGGACGCCGTATTTGGTGCAGCAGCCGGTATTACCGTGCGGAAAGCCATGCGTTACGGTGTTGCCCGAGGCCTCTTCTCTAATGAAGCCGGTATGGGTTCCACCCCGCATGCCCATGCGATTGCCGATGTCGAGAACCCGGAGGATCAGGGTGAAGTAGCGATGATCGGTGTCTTTATTGATACCTTCGTTGTCCTGACCATGACCGCTCTCGTTATTCTTTCTTCCGGCGTTCTGGAAGAGATGATGAGTACCGGTGTTAAAGGAACCCCGGTCGCACAGGCGGCATTCCGAACCGGCCTCAAAGGCTTCGGACCGGCGTTCGTAGCGATCTGTCTTCTGTTCTTTGCATTCTCGACCATCGTCGGATGGTACTTTTTCGCAAGACAGAACGTACAGTATCTGTTCGGAAAGAAAGCAGTCGTTCCGTTCTCGCTGATCGTCGTTGTGTTCGTTTTCCTCGGCTCTCTGCTGAAAGTGGATCTCGTATGGAACCTGTCAGACCTCTTTAACGGCCTGATGGTAATTCCAAACCTCATGGCGTTGATCGTCCTCGCAGGAACCGTAGCAAAAGCGGCAAAAGGTGAAAAAGTAGAATTCTAATCATATATACAGAACGGGAAAAAGGAGGAAAGTCTGCTGATGCAGACTTTCCTCCTTTTTGCAATTATTCAGAGCCACATAAAATTTCAAGAAGAACTGTTCGTTCATGCGAGCATGACTCACAGTTCTTCTTGAAATTTTGCATGGCTCTGAATAATTGCAAAAAGAAAGACCGGCAGGGGAGCTACCGGTCTTTCAAGGGGAGTATAAATAATTAATAAGGGGTTATTAATTGTAAAAAAATTTATGAAGGGTAAATTCTTTTACAAAATTGATTATAATACAGATAACGGGAAAAAGCAACATCGAAATTCAAAAGTTGGAAAAAATTACCACAATTTGGAAAGCAGTGGTCCGAAAGCAGGAAAAACACTGTATTTTTGGGCTTGCATTCCCCACTTTGGAACAGATACCGTGGAAAAACAGGGTTCTGGATGCATAATCTGCGCGGAAAAAGCGATACTAAAGGATGTCGCAGGACAAAAAAACATTCAGGAGGAAACAAGATTATGACCAGAAACAGCAAAAATGAATACAGCAAAAATGAATACAGCAAAAACGAGTACAGCAAAAACGGATACGAGAAAAGCGAATACAGCAAAAACCAGAAGAACAGCAGAGACTGCAATCATGTGAAAGACCGTGAGATGTCATCCTACGGTCAGCAGAACCGGGAGCAGGACGAGAAGGATGAGTATGAAAAATACTAAGTAAACCTTGGGATTCCGGCAGAAAAAGCCGGCGGAGGGTCCCATACGGACTCTGCCGCCGGTTTCTGCATACATATAAAACAGGAGAGAAAGTCAGATCCGGAGAGGGGGACCAGGATATGGCAGGCATGACACTGCTGGCGGCAGACCAGCTGGACTGGTACGTGGGAAAACCGTGGGCGATGATCATCGATGTGCGGAGCCGGCGGGAATACGAAAAAGGGCATGTGAAAGGAGCGGTGAATCTTCCCTATGACCATCTGCTCGAACGGGTCTGTCTGCCGCGGGACAAAATTCTTGTGATCTGCTGTGAGCGGGGTGCCGCGAGCATGGCGGAGGGAAAGCGGCTGGCGGAGAACGGATACGAGGTCAAAACGGTCATCGGCGGAATGCATGCATACCGCGGACGATATCTGGTGGCGGGAGAAGAGCTGTAATGGGGCGGCAATCCAACATTTCTTCTTGTCAAGCGGGAAAAGATACGGTAAGATGAAACAGAAAACAATACAAAACCAAACCACAAAACGAAAGAGAGATCACGATATGAAATACATGTTTGCATCTGATATTCACGGTTCTGCCTATTACTGCAGAAAAATGCTGGAAGCCTTCGAGGCAGAGGGCGCAAGCCGCCTGTTTCTGTTAGGCGACCTTCTCTATCACGGCCCGAGAAACGATCTTCCAAAAGAATACGCACCGAAACAGGTCATCGCCATGCTGAATGAGAAAAAACAGTACCTCACCAACGTGCGCGGAAACTGCGACGCAGAAGTAGATCAGATGGTACTGGAGTTCCCGGTGCTGGCAGATTACGGCATCCTGATCGAGGGAGGCCATACCTTCTATATGAGCCATGGCCACATCTACAATGAGCAGAATCTGCCGCCGCTGATGGATGGAGATATCTTCCTGTACGGCCATACCCACGTCCTGCGTGCCGAGAAAAAAGGCGCACACACCTTCCTGAACCCGGGTTCTGTATCTCTGCCGAAAGAGGGCAATATCCCGACCTATGCAATCCTCGAGGACGGCGTATTTACGATCAAAGGCTTTGACGGCACCGTCGTAAAACAGCTCACATTATAAGAGGGGACGGGAGAGTATGGAATTATATGAACTGATCGCCCCGTGCCACTTCGGCCTGGAGGCGGTGATGAAACGTGAAATCCTCGACCTCGGCTACGAAATCGAGCGCGTGGAGGATGGAAAAGTAACGTTTCTTGCAGATGCAGAGGGAATCGCCTACGCAAACCTGTTCCTTCGCACGACCGAGCGTATCCTGCTCAAAGTAGGACAGGTCCACGCCGAAACGTACGATGAACTCTTTGAAGCGACAAAAGCGCTCCCGTGGGAGAAATTTATCCCGAAAAACGGAAAGTTCTGGGTAACGAAGGCAAACTCCATCAAGAGTAAGCTCTTCAGCCCGTCCGATATCCAGTCGATCATGAAAAAAGCGATTGTCGAGCGATTGAAACAGGTCTACCACATGGAGTGGTTCCCGGAGGACGGTGCACAGTACCCAATCCGTGTTTCGATTTTAAAAGACGAGGTTACGATCGGACTCGATACCTCCGGCGTTTCCCTTCATAAGAGAGGCTACCGCAAGCTGACCGCGAAAGCGCCGATCACCGAGACCCTTGCCGCAGCACTTATCATGCTGACTCCGTGGAAGGGTGACCGGATTCTTGTCGATCCGTTCTGCGGAAGCGGTACGTTCCCGATCGAGGCGGCCATGATGGCGGCCGATATTGCACCGGGTCTCAACCGTTCTTTCCTTGCGGAGCAGTGGACGCACCTCGTGCCGAAAAAATGCTGGATGGATGCGGCGGAGGATGCACGCTACCGGATCCGGAACGATATTGAGACAGATATTCAGGGCTTTGATATCGACGGAGATGTCATCAAGAGTGCCAGAGAGAACGCAAAGCTGGCCGGTGTGGATCACCTGATCCATTTCCAGCAGCGTCCGGTTGCCGAGCTGTCGCACCCGAAAAAATACGGTTTTCTGATTACCAACCCGCCGTACGGTGAGCGCCTGGAGGACAAAAAAGATCTTCCGGCCCTGTATCAGGCATTAGGAGAGCGGTACCGCGCTCTCGATTCCTGGTCGATGTATCTGATCACGAGCTACGAGGATGCCGAGCGGTATCTCGGCAAAAAGGCGGATAAAAACCGTAAAATTTACAATGGAATGCTGAAAACCTACTTTTACCAGTACGCGGGACCGAAGCCGCCGCGCCGGGAAAAAGAACAGAAATAATACAAATGGAGGAGCAATGCCGAATGATTTTTGGTGTTGCTCCTCTTTGGTAACAAAAATTAAAAGAAAAATTTTAGAAAAGGTTAATATTTCCTTGAAATCACTGCACTACTGTGCTAAACTGTCCTCATGCGAAATTTTTTCATCAAGCGGAGGAAACCATGAACGGACAGGAGATCAGAGACAGGCTGCTGCATTCCTACGAGAGGAGCTACGATATCGTAAAGCCGTCCGAAGTAAACGGCCATACATACGATGCCTGTGCAAGCTACCACGAGAGCGGCGCAAAATACGTGCTCTCAAAGAAAGCAGAGTTGTGGAGGATCAGCTGTCATGAGCATGCGTATTTTAAAGCGGTGGAAGAACTGAACGATCAGGACGTCGAAACATTTCTGACGGACCTGACAGAATGGATAGAGCCAAAGGTGGTTCGCGAGGGGAAGGAAGTACCGGATACCGACCACATGTACACGCTGGTCACCGGTATTTTTTTTGCGGACAAACCGGTTGCGGACAGCGTAAAGAAGAAAATCCGAAAATATAAGTATTATAAAAATTACCGGTTTTCTTTGAGAGGCTATTGTCAGGTGCGGCTGCTCGTCTTTGATACGGCAGAACAGAAAGTGTTTGGAAACCGGGCGGCTTGGGAATTGGTAAAGGGATATGCTAAGATGTTCCGGTCTTAGTTATCTATAAATTTATTCTACCAAAAAGAGGGAGGAAAAAACAAATGAATAGTATTCTTGTACTGGTTGTCGGAATCGGCATTCTGATCGCCGGATACGTATTCTACGGAAAATGGCTTGCCGAGCAGTGGGGCGTTGATCCGAAACGGAAAACCCCTGCATTCACCGAGGAGGACGGTGTGGACTACGTTCCTGCCAAAGCTCCTGTCTTAATGGGACATCACTTCTCATCCATCGCAGGCGCAGGCCCGATCAACGGACCGATTCAGGCCGCTGTCTTTGGATGGGTTCCGGTTCTTTTATGGGTACTCATCGGCGGTATCTTCTTTGGAGGCGTTCATGATTACGGCGCACTGTTTGCATCCCTGCGCCACAAAGGACAGTCCATCGGCGAGGTTATCGCAGACACCATGGGAAGTAAAGCGAAAAAACTCTTTATCGTCTTCGCTTACCTGACCCTGATTCTTGTTGTTGCAGCCTTCGGTTCCATCGTTGCCAATACCTTCAAGGCAGCCTATACCGAGAGCGGCGCTGTCGATGTGGCAGCAAGTTCTGCAAATGCAACAACCGCTATGATTTCCATTCTGTTCATCGTACTCGCCGTTGTGTTCGGTTTCATGGTATACAGAAGAAATGTATCTCTTGGCGTTTCCACCATCGCAGGCGTTGCAGCTATTGTTGTCTGCGTTGTTGTTGGATTAAACTTCCATCCGATCTATCTCTCTGAGACAGCATGGATGGTAATCGTTGGTATCTATATCACCGTAGCTTCTGTTGCACCGGTCTGGATTCTGCTTCAGCCGCGTGACTACTTAAGCTCCTTCCTTCTGTACTTCATGATGATCGTAGCCGCTGCCGGTGTCATCGGAAGTGCTCTGATGGGCCATGCATCCCTGGATATCCCGGCATTCACCGGATTCAAAGATACGCTGGCTCCGACCGGAAGTTCTCTTGGATTTATGTTCCCGGCCCTGTTCGTAACCATCGCCTGCGGAGCAATTTCCGGATTCCATTCACTCGTTGGTTCAGGAACTACATCGAAACAGCTTGACAATGAGAAAAATGCCCGCCCGATCGCATACGGCGGTATGCTGATTGAGTGTGCACTTGCAATCGTATCTCTGTGTGCAGTCGGCTACATCTGGTCCAGATACGCAGACGGAACCACCGTTGTTCCGACCGCTGTATTTGCAACCGGTATCTCTGAGATGGTAGCAACTATTCCGGGACTTGGCGGATCGACCCACGTACTGTACTCTCTGCTGGTTCTGACTGTATCGGTATTCTGCCTGACTTCTCTGGATACCGCAACCCGTCTGGCAAGATACATGTTCCAGGAGTTCTGGCTTGAGCCGGGACAGACTTACAAAGAGGCAACCGGCTACAAAGCCGTTCTGACCAATCCGGTTGTATCAACCGTTATCACCGTAGTACTCGGCATCGGCCTTGGCCTGACCGGTTATTCCAAAATCTGGCCGCTGTTCGGTGCATCCAACCAGCTGCTGGCAGCCATCGGACTTCTTGCTGTTGCCACCTGGCTTGGAAAAGTCGGCAAAAACAACAAAATGTTCCTGTTCCCGATGGTATTCATGCTGATCGTAACCATCACATCCCTTGTACAGACCCTGATCGCAAACTTCAAGGGCCTTGGCGCAGGCGTTGGCATCGGCTGGTGCGTAGCACGTATCGTGCTGGCAGGCCTGCTTGTCATCCTGGCGCTGATCCTGGCTGTCGATGGATTCAAGACTCTGGCAAATCAGAAAAAAGCAAAATAATGTGTGATTACAAAAAAGGCTCCCGGATAAAAACGGGGGTCTTTTTTTGTGACAGGGTTCTTGTGTTTGCGTCACACATACGGTATAATGATCGCAAGTTATTTCAGCGTGAAAGAAGGAAAACGGTTATGAAAAAAATTGTATTTGCAACAGGAAACGCCGGCAAAATGAAAGAAATCCGTGAAATCCTTGCGGATCTGCCGGTGGAAATTTATTCGATGAAAGAAGCCGGCATTTCGGTTGAGATCGATGAGAACGGCAAAACCTTTGAGGAGAATGCAAAAATCAAAGCACAGACCGTTGCCGGATGCACAGACGGCGACATGATCGTGCTGGCGGATGACTCCGGTCTGGAAGTAGATGCCTTAAACGGCGAGCCTGGTGTCTATTCGGCAAGATATATGGGAGAGGATACGTCCTACCGCATCAAAAATCAGAGCCTCGTTGACCGCCTGGAGGGCGTGCCGGTGGAAAAAAGAACGGCACGATTCGTCTGTGTGATTGCAGCTGCCTTCCCGGATGGAACAGTCTGTACCACCAAAGGAACGATCGAGGGAAAAATCGGTTACGAGGAACGCGGGGAGAACGGTTTTGGCTATGACCCGATTTTCTATCTGCCGGATATGAGCCGCACGACCGCAGAACTTTCTCCGGAAGAGAAAAACGCAGTCAGCCACAGAGGAAAAGCACTGGCGGCGATGAAAGAACAGATTGCATCATATTTGAAATAAGAAGAGGGAAGAGAATGAGTATGAAATTTCTGATAGTGAGCGATACCCATGGACGGATGTATAACCTTGAGGAGGCCATGGAACGTGAGGAGTTCGACGGCATGATCCACTGCGGTGACGTGGAAGGGATGGATGACCTGATCAAATCCAAGGTAAACGGCCCGTGCTATATGGTCATGGGAAATAATGACTGGTTTTCAGACCTCCCGGCGGAGATTCAGGTGAACATTGATGATTACCGTGCCTTTATCACACACGGTCATAACTACGGCGTATCGCTCGGCCTGGAGGGAATCTATGCGGAGGCACTTTCCAGGGGTGTGGATATCGTACTGTTCGGCCATACGCACCGGCCGGTCGCAGAAAAGCGTGGAAATCTCTGGATTGTCAATCCGGGCAGCCTCACGTATCCGCGTCAGATGGGAAGAAAACCAAGCTATGCCATGCTGGCGATCAACGAAGAGCATGAGCTTTCGGTGGAAATCAAGTATCTGGATTAAAAAACGGGTCGAAAAAGGGCGGAAAACAGCCCAAAATCGAATGAATTATCGCAACTAACATGACTATTCCAAAGAAAACAGGGTAGTACCGGAGCAGGTTCTGACTAATCCTTAAAAAGTTTGTCAAAAAAATACAATTTAGGTGTTGACAGATGAGAAAAGATATGATAAGATCTTTTTGTTGTCCGGTGAGAACAAAACAACACAAAAAACATTTTGAAAAAAATGAAAAAAAGTGTTGACAAACCGAAAACAATGTAATATAATAAATCTTGCGTCGAGCGCGAAAGGGTTAAACGCAAATTGGGAAACCTTGTTTACGGGGTGTGGCTCAGCTTGGCTAGAGCGCCTGGTTTGGGACCAGGAGGTCGCAGGTTCGAATCCTGTCACCCCGATGTCGTGCGGGTGTAGTTCAATGGTAGAACACCAGCCTTCCAAGCTGGATACGTGGGTTCGATTCCCATCACCCGCTTGCTGCTACAATTTTGTAGAAGCTGTGTGCTTGTAGCTCAGTTGGATAGAGCAACGGCCTTCTAAGCCGTGGGTCGGGGGTTCGAATCCCTCCAAGCACGCTTCACTAAAATTAAATAGTGAAAAAGACTGTAAGTCGTAATTATGGTGGGTATAGCGCAGTTGGTTAGCGCGCCAGATTGTGGCTCTGGAGGCCAAGGGTTCGAATCCCTTTATCCACCCTGCCAGCAAGGCGAAACATTGGGCTATCGCCAAGCGGTAAGGCACAGCACTTTGACTGCTGCATTCGCTGGTTCGAATCCAGCTAGCCCAGTTGGATGCAAAAGTATACGGAGCATTAGCTCAGTCGGTAGAGCACTTGACTTTTAATCAAGTTGTCCGGGGTTCGAATCCCCGATGCTTCACTAAATAACCCATAGAAAACGCCCATGGAGGTTTTCTATGGGGTTTTTCTTTTTTGAAAAAATAATATGCGGTTATGACGGAATTGGCAGACGTGCAGGATTTAGGTTCCTGTGCCTTTCGGCGTGTGGGTTCGAGTCCCACTAACCGCAGAAAAATCCACAGCAGTAAAATGACAAAAATCAGATTCTAAATAATTGCAGCAAAAATATTCGCGCATCAAATATCTTAAAAACTCCAAACAGAACCGAAAATCAAATAGAGAATAGATAGAGGAAAAATGGTATGACAAGAGAAAAGTATGAGTCATTGCCTTTGAGCATGCTGAAAGCGCTGGCAAAATCCAGAAACATGAAGGGGATTTCCACCCTGCGGAAAGAAGCGCTGATTGAGCGGATGCTGGAAGAAGATCAGAAAGAAAACCAGAAAAACATGGAAGAGCCGGCGGTTCTAAAAGAGGAAAAAAAGACGGAAACTGTACAGGATCAGAATCAGGAACCGCAGGAAAAGCGGGAGGATGGTATGGAGCGCCAGAATCGGGAAAACTCGGAAAACGGCACCGCGCGCCCGTACCAGAGACCGCGGTATGTCCGCCGGGAAGAGCGCAGTGAAAACGGAGAGCGCCAGGAGTACCGTCCAAGAGCGCCGCGTTTCAATGAGCGTAGATTTCAGGAACCACGGAATTATAATCAGAATAACCGTGAGGAAGAGCAAAGACAGGAGCCGCGTCAGGAAGCAGGGCAGGAAATGAGACAGGAGCCGCTGCGTCAGGAAGCAAGACCAGAGACGAGACAGGAACCGCGTCAGGAAACCAGCACGCTCGACAGCGGCCAGGAGGCCTGCGGCATCCTCGAGGTCATGCCGGACGGATTTGGATTTATCCGCTCCGACAACTATATGCCGGGCGACAGCGATGTCTACGTTTCTCCGTCCCAAATCCGCCGTTTCGGACTGAAAACGGGAGATATCATCCGCGGAAACACGAGAGTAAAGTCCGCAACCGAAAAATTCAGCGCCCTTTTATACTTAAAGAGCGTCAACAATCTGCCGCTCGACCAGATCATGCGCCGCGGCAATTTCGAAGATATGACACCGGTCTTCCCGGATGAGCGGCTGCGCCTTGAGCGCCCGGGCGGAAGCATGGCGATGCGGATCGTGGATCTTGTAAGTCCGATCGGAAAAGGCCAGCGAGGCATGATCGTCTCCCCGCCGAAAGCCGGAAAAACGACGCTTTTGAAGGATGCGGCAAAATCCATCCTGCGGAACAACCCGGAGATGTATCTAATCATCCTTCTGATCGACGAGCGGCCGGAGGAGGTCACCGACATCAAAGAAGCGATCCAGGGCTCCAATGTGGAGGTTATTTATTCCACGTTTGATGAGCAGCCGGAGCACCACAAACGCGTGTCCGAGATGGTCATTGAGCGCGCGAAACGTCTTGTGGAGAGTAAAAAAGACGTTACGATCTTCATCGACAGCATCACACGTCTTGCCAGAGCTTACAACCTGACCGTTCCGCCGAGCGGCCGTACCCTTTCCGGCGGTCTCGATCCGGCAGCACTCTACATGCCGAAACGGTTTTTCGGCGCGGCCAGAAACATGCGCGAGGGCGGAAGCCTGACGATTCTTGCAACGGCGCTTGTGGACACCGGAAGCAAGATGGACGATGTCGTTTACGAGGAATTCAAAGGCACCGGAAACATGGAACTCGTGCTCGACCGGAAACTGCAGGAACGCCGCGTCTTCCCGGCCATCGACATAGCCAAATCGGGAACAAGAAGAGAAGATCTGCTTCTGACACCAGATGAGCAGGAGGCCGTTTACAATATGCGGAAAGCATTAAACGGCATGAAATCCGAGGAAGCCGTGGAAAATATTCTGAACATGTTTGACCGTACCAGAAACAACGGCGAACTGATTCAAATTTTAAAGAAACAAAAAATAGTATAAGGCTTGCAATTTTCAAAATTGTGTGATACAATGAGAAAGCTGTGCAAGGTTGATGAGATTTTGTCAGCCTGAAATACGAAATCATCAGAGTAAATCTGAGAAGATAACAATATTAAGAAGAGGTGAATAAAATGAGAGAAGGAATCCATCCAGAATACCATCAGGCAACTGTTACCTGCAACTGCGGAAATACTTTCGTAACAGGTTCTACCAAGAAAGAGATCCACGTTGAGATCTGTTCTAAATGCCATCCGTTCTACACTGGCCAGCAGAAAGCTGCTGCAGCTCGTGGACGTATCGAGAAGTTCAACAAGAAATACGGCATGAAATAAGAATTGAATCAAGCAAGATGAAAAACGGGCTGAGGTTGGAAGATCTCAGCCCGTTCTTGCGTTACGGATGCAGAAAATCCCCTTTGAGGAGGTAAACGTAAATTATGAAATCATCCAATATTGGCGGCCAGGCCGTGATGGAAGGCGTCATGATGATGAACAAGGACCGCTATTCCGTCGCAGTACGCCGGCCGGACGGGGAGATTGAGGTTAAAGTAGAGCAGCACAAGCCGCTGACGAAGCACAAGGAGCTCTTAAAAGTTCCGATTCTGCGCGGTGTCTTCAGCTTTGCCGATTCGATGATCGTCGGCATGAGTTCCCTTATGTACTCCGCTTCGTTCTATGAGGACGAGGAGGAGGAAAAGAAAAAGCCGGCGACGAAAGAGGAAGAGGAGCAGCAGAAAGCGAAAAAAGAAAAGACAGACAGGCTGATGATGTACGGAACCGTCACATTTTCCGTTGTCATCGCCGTCGTTCTCTTTCTGATGGTGCCGTACTTCCTGTCCGAACTGCTGCACAAAGCGGGAGCCGGAACGACACTGACCGCGGTGGCAGAGGCCTTTGTGCGTGTGGCACTGTTCCTCGGCTATCTGGCAGCCATTTCCCGTATGGAAGACATTCAGCGCGTGTTCATGTACCACGGCGCCGAGCATAAATGCATCAACTGTGTTGAGCACGGTCTGGAACTGAACGTGGAAAACGTCTTAAAGAGTTCCCGGGAGCACAAGCGCTGCGGAACGAGCTTTCTGATGTACGTCATCGTCATCAGCATCATCTTTTTCATGTTCATCCGGGTCGATTCCCCGGTGCTGAAAATCGTGATCCGCCTGCTTCTCATTCCGGTGATCGCGGGCGTTTCGTATGAAATTATCCGCCTGGCGGGAAAAAGTGACAATAAACTGGTCAACCTGATCAGTAAACCGGGCCTGATGCTGCAGCACCTGACGACGCGCGAGCCGGATGCCGAGATGGCAGAGGTTGCGATCGCCGCTGTGGAGGCTGTGTTTGACTGGAGAGCGTACCTGAACGAAAACTTTGGTTATACGTACCCGGCCAAAACCGAAAAGAAAGAACATGAGGAGCCGTGACCGATGAGTGTGCACGATAGAAAAAACTTGAAATCTGCACTGGAATCCGCTATTCTGTACTTACAAAAGCAGGGGGTGGAGGAAGCCCGGCAGGACGCATGGCTTTTACTGGAGTATGTCTGCGGGATCAGCCACAGCACCTACTTTGTACACAGTGAAGATGAAATGCCAAAAGAACAGCAGGAGCAGTACGAAGCGCTGGTCAGAAAGCGCGGCGAACACATTCCGCTGCAGCAGCTGACCGGAGAGGCGTGGTTCTACGGAATTCCGTTTTTTGTGAATGAGCATGTACTGATTCCGCGGCAGGACACCGAGATTCTTGTGGAGGAAGCGCTCCGCGGCCTTCCAAAAGATGCACGGATCCTCGATCTCTGCACCGGTTCGGGATGCATCCTCATATCGCTTCTTGTGACGAGAGAGGACTGCACGGGAATCGGCGCGGATCTCTCCGAGAAAGCCTTACAGGTTGCGGAAAAGAACGGCGCACAGGCGGGCGGACGGGCATCGTTCGTAAAGAGCAACTTATTTGAAAACATCGAGGGAACCTTCGATGTGATCGCAAGCAATCCGCCGTATATCCGCACGGATGTGATTGAAACCCTGATGCCGGAGGTGCGCGACCATGAGCCGCGGATGGCACTCGACGGCAGTGCGGACGGTCTTGTCTTTTACCGGAAGATTACAGAGCAGGCAGGAAGCTATTTAAAAGAGGGCGGAAAGCTCTGTTTTGAAATTGGATACGATCAGGGAGATGAAGTGCGGGAGCTGATGGAAACCCACGGCTTTGCCGATGTACAGGTTCTGAAAGATCTGGCAGGCCTGGACCGCGTGGTGGCCGGTATCTGGCACAAAAAACCCTGACAGAAATGAATTTTAATTTTGACACCATAATGACATCATAAACAGACGAAAACAGTAAAAAGGAGCAGTCATTTTATGTTTGATAAACTTGATGATATCCTCATGCGTCTCGAGGAGGTACTGAATCAGTTAAGCGAGCCGGACGTCGCTGCCGATGCGGCGAAGTTCCAGAAGCTGATGAAGGAGCAGGCAGAACTCCAGCCGATCGCAGACGCATATAAGGACTATAAAACACAGAAACAGACCATCGAAGAGAGCCTGATGCTTCTCGAGGAGGAATCCGACGAAGAGATGCGCGAAATGCTGAAAGAAGAACTCTCCGATGCGAAAAAACGCGTAGAGGAGCTGGAGCAGGAGCTCAAAGTCCTGCTTCTGCCGAAAGACCCGAACGATGACAAGAACGTTATCGTAGAGTTCCGCGCAGGTGCCGGCGGAGACGAGGCGGCACTCTTTACCGCAGAAATCTGCCGTATGTACATCAAATACGCAGAGAGCCGCGGCTGGAAAACAGAGCTGACCAGCGCCGATGAAAACGGAATCGGCGGCTTTAAAGACGCAACACTTCTGATCAACGGAGCAGGCGCGTACTCCCGGATGAAGTACGAGAGCGGCACGCACCGCGTACAGCGTGTGCCGGAAACCGAGTCCGGCGGAAGAATCCATACCTCAACCATGACCGTAGCGATCATGCCGGAGGTGGACGACGTCGAAGTACAGATCGACCCGAAAGATTACAAATTCGATGTATTCCGTGCTTCCGGAAACGGCGGCCAGTGTGTCAATACGACCGACTCAGCAGTCCGTCTGACCCACTTCCCGAGCGGCATCGTCATTTCCTGCCAGGATGAGAAATCACAGTTAAAGAATAAGGACAAGGCACTGAAGATTCTGCGTGCCCGTCTGTACGACTTAGAGCAGCAGAAACAGCACGATGAGATGGCCGAGCTTCGAAAGAGCCAGGTCGGAACGGGAGACCGCTCCGAGAAGATCCGTACGTACAACTTCCCGCAGGGACGTGTGACGGATCACAGAATCAAACTGACCTTATACAAACTGGACGCCATCATGAACGGCGATCTGGATGAAATCATCGACAGTCTGATTGCAGCCGATCAGGCCGCAAAGCTGAGCAGCATGCAGGAAGAAGCATAATAATAAACGCTGCGAATCACGATTGGTCTACAGGATCGATTGTTGATAGAATAAACAAGAGAAAAAAGGGGAAAAGAGAAAGGGAAAACGCTATGAAGAAAACAGCACTTGTGATCATGGCAGCCGGAATCGGCAGCAGATTTGGAAAGGGAATCAAACAGCTTGAGCCAGTAGGACCAAACGGGGAGATCATCATGGATTATTCCATCCACGATGCACTGGAAGCCGGCTTCAACAAAGTAGTCTTCATCATCCGCAAGGATCTGGAGAAAGATTTCAAGGAAGTCATCGGCAACCGCATCAGCAAAATCACAGAGGTGGAATATGCATTCCAGGAGCTCGATGATCTGCCGGCAGGCTTTGCAAAACCGGAAGGCCGTACCAAACCGTGGGGAACCGGCCAGGCCGTTCTTGCCTGCAAAGGTCTTGTAAAAGAGCCGTTTGCTGTTATCAATGCTGATGACTATTACGGAAAAGATCCGTTCGTAAAACTGCACGACTACCTTGTACAGGAGCATGATGTGGATGAAGTTATGCCGATCTCCATGGCAGGATTCGTGCTTGGAAACACCTTAAGTGACAACGGCGGTGTTACAAGAGGTGTCTGCGTCGTTGATGAAAACGGAAATCTGACTGGTGTCAACGAGACGAAAAACATCGTAAAGACCGCAGAGGGCGCAGGCGTTGAAAAAGAAGACGGAACGGTTGATCCGATCGACAAAAACTCCCTTGTTTCCATGAACATGTGGGGACTGCAGCCGGAGTTCATTGATCTTCTGGAGAAAGGCTTTGTTGAATTCCTTTCTGCACAGAAAGAGGGAGATGTAAAAGGCGAGTACCTCCTTCCGATCTACATCGACGAGCTGCTGCACGCAGGAAAAGCAGAAGTAAAAGTTCTTCCGACCGACGCAGAGTGGTTCGGCGTAACGTATCAGGAAGACAAAGCTTCCGTAACAGAAGCATTCCGCAAACTGATTGCGGACGGCGTATACAGCGAGAAGCTGTACGACTAATTACGATATTTTGTTATTTGAGTGAATAACCAGAAAAAGCGTGTTTGAATGATTGCAAAAAATTTCAGACACGCTTTCTGCCCGAAAGGGGAAAGGAGCATACCATGGGTAAATATTTTGGAACAGATGGATTTCGCGGAGAAGCAAACATTGATCTGACGGTTGAGCATGCATATAAAGTGGGAAGATTCCTCGGATGGTATTTCGGAAAAGACCACAAAGCACAGATCGTCATTGGAAAAGACACCAGACGCTCCAGCTACATGTTCGAATATTCGCTGGTAGCAGGACTGACCGCATCGGGAGCAGACGCTTATCTGCTGCATGTAACGACCACCCCGAGCGTTTCCTATGTTGTCCGTACCGAAAACTTTGACTGCGGAATTATGATCTCCGCCAGCCACAACCCGTTCTATGACAACGGAATCAAAGTCATCAATGGCCTGGGACAGAAACTGGAAGCCGACATCGAAGCGCAGATCGAAGCCTACATCGACGACGGAACACCGAAGATCCCGTTCGCAACGAGAGAAGACATCGGACGTACCGTGGATTTTGCAGCCGGAAGGAACCGCTACATTGGACACCTGATCTCGATTCCGACAAAATCCTTTAAAAACATGAGAGTCGGACTCGACTGCTCCAACGGAAGTGCCTCTTCCGTAGCCAAGAGCGTGTTTGATGCCATCGGCGCCAAGACATATGTGATCCACAACGAGCCGGACGGAACAAACATCAACTGCGGCTGTGGTTCCACCCACATCGAAGAGCTTCAGAAATATGTAAGAGAGAAACACCTCGATGTCGGATTTGCCTACGACGGAGACGCAGACCGCTGCATCGCTGTCGATGAGCTGGGAAATGTGGTAGACGGAGACCTGATCATGTATGTCTGCGGTAAATACTTAAAAGAAAAAGGCCAGTTAAACGGAGATACGATCGTGACCACGATCATGTCAAACCTCGGTCTTTACAAAGCGTGTGACCGCGCCGGTATCCGGTATGAGAAGACGGCAGTCGGCGACAAATACGTGTGCGAGAACATGATGGCAAACGGCTATTCTCTCGGCGGAGAGCAGTCCGGCCACATCATTTTCAGCAAGCACGCGACGACCGGTGACGGAATCCTGACCTCCCTGATGGTGATGGAAGTGCTGATAGATAAGAAACTCCCGCTCAGCACCCTGACAGCCGAGGTAGTGATTTACCCGCAGCTCTTAAAGAATGTCCGCGTGGCAAACAAAGCAGCTGCAAAGGCCAACCCGGCAGTACAGAAAGCAGTAGAAGACGTAGCAGAGGCCCTGGGCGATGACGGACGCATCCTCGTAAGAGAGAGCGGCACCGAGCCGGTGATCCGTGTCATGGTGGAAGCACCGGACGACGCAACGTGTGCAAAATACGTAGACCAGGTTGTTTCTGTGATGCATAAAGAAGGACTTGTGACAGAATGAAAAAAAGACTGGTAATCTTTTTTCTGGCGGCGGCAATGGTGCTTGGCGGCTGTGAAAATAAAAATTCAAAGCTTTATAAAAAGGGCATCGAGGCGCTCGAACAGAAGGACTACGTAACGTCGATTGCGATGCTGGAGGGAGCCGTAAAGGCAGGCGACCGACTGGCGGAGAGCTACCGGTCGCTCGGCATCGCTTATCTGAAAAGCCAGGAGTATGACAAGGCAAAAGAGGCTTTCAAGAGCAGTCTTTCGAGCATGAAGCACAAAGACGCGGAGTTTTCGCGCGATGTCATGTATTACGAGGCGGAAACCTGCGTACAGGCCGGAGATCTGGATGGAGCCATTGAGATCTGCACCAATATTCAGGAAGAAAAGGCCGATGCCGATGCGCTGTTCCTTAGGGGACGCGCGTACTTCCTGCAGAAGAATTACGAGCAGGCGAAGGTGGATTTTGATGCGGCAGTGGAGACGAAGGAGAGCTATCAGCTCTGCCTTGACATTTACGAGCTGTATCAGGAGAGCAGCATGAAGGCGGACGGAGACCGTTACCTCGAAGCGGCAGTGAAGATTGAGCCGAAAACGACCGAGGATTATTATAACATCGGCTGCGCATACTACTATCTGGAGGAGCAGGACGAGGCGGTCAAAGCGTTCTCGAAGGCAATGAAGGACGGCAGCAGCGCGGCGATGGAAATGCTCGGCGAGGTTTACCTTTCCAATGGTCAGAACGACGAGGCGAAAGCACTGTTTTCTTCGTATCTTTCGACAGATGGCTTTGCGGCGGCAGCAAACAACGGGCTGGCGCTCTGCGCACTTGCGGAAAACGACACGGACAGTGCACTCTCGTATATCGAGGAAGGACTCAAAACGGCAGAGGATTCCGACCGGGAAAATCTGCTGTTCAACCAGATTGTATCCTATGAAAAACGGGCGGATTTTGATACCGCGAAGTCGCTGATGGCGGATTTTCTGGCAGCATACCCGGAAAACACCGCGGCGCAGCGGGAAAATACGTTTCTCCAGAACCGATAACAGACGGAGGAAGTTGAATTGTTTGATTTAAGAGAAGAACAGGAGCGCGTGATTCTGGTCGGCGTACAGGAAAACGGCGGCGCAAACGCAGAAGAATCGCTCGACGAGCTGGCGGAACTGGCCAGCACCGCCGGTGCGAAGGTGGAGGGCCGCCTGGTGCAGGTGCGAGAGGCCATTCATCCGGGAACGTACATCGGAAAAGGAAAATTAGAGGAGTTGAAAATTCTGGTGCGCGCCTGCGATGCGACGGGCATCATCTGCGACGATGAGCTCTCCTCGATCCAGTTAAAAGGGCTGGAGGAAGCACTGGAATGCAAGATCATGGACCGTACGCTTTTGATCCTGGATATCTTTGCGGCGCGCGCCGTGAGCAGCGAGGGTAAAATCCAGGTTGAGCTGGCCCAGTTAAAGTACCGTGCGTCCCGACTTTCCGGCCTTGGCACATCGCTTTCCCGTCTCGGCGGCGGAATCGGTACGAGAGGACCGGGAGAGAAAAAGCTGGAAACCGACCGGCGCCTGATCCGCACGCGTATTACGCAGTTAAAACGTGAGCTTGAGGAAGTACGCCAGCACAGAGAGCTCCTTCGTGAAGGCAGAAAACGTTCCAAAATCCCGGTAGCGGCGCTCGTAGGCTATACGTCAGCGGGAAAGAGCAGTCTTTTAAATGCACTGACAGGATCGGAAATTCTGGCAGATGCAATGCTGTTTTCCACGCTGGATACGACGACGCGGTCACTGACCCTTCCGGATGGACAGGAAATCCTGCTGACCGATACGGTTGGATTTATCAATAAGCTGCCACATCATCTGATCGATGCATTCCGCAGTACGCTGGAGGAAGCACGGTATGCCGACTATATTCTCCACGTTGTGGATACGTCAAATCCGCAGATGGAGCTGCAGATGCAGGTCGTGTACGATACGCTGCGGGAACTGAAAGTTGAGGACAAAAAGATCGTCACCCTGCTGAACAAGCAGGATAAGCTTCTCGCCCCGATGGTTGTAAAAGATTTCCGGGCAGACGCGAGCCTTGCGGTCTCTGCCAAAACAGGACAGGGACTCGAAGACCTCAAAAATTTACTCTCCTCGTGGATGATGGAGGGAAAAATCTATATCGAGCGCCTCTATCCGTACGATAAGGCGGGAACGATTTCACTGATCCGCGGATACGGAATTCTGCTCGAAGAAGAATATCTGCCGGAAGGCATCCGCGTAAAAGCCTATGTACCGAAGGATATCTATCCGAGGGTATAGAGGTATGGCAAGCGGGCTTAAAAACGGCAGTACATCCCTTTAAGCGCCGTACAGCGCCGAAAAATGGAAGGGACAGAATACAAGTAAAAGTACCATATCTAGTGATGTTAGAAAATTTCACACTAGATATGGTACTTTTTACTATTGACGGGAGAAACATGCTCTGCTATCATATGGTTCAGACACTGCAAAGAGTGGAACCTTAAAAAGGCCTTGCAGAAACGGTTGAATTAACAGGAGGGATTCCATGTTTCAGGTAGAAAAGAGAGACGGAACGATTGCAGAGTTCCAGATGAAAAAGATTACCGATGCGATTGGAAAAGCATTCGGCGCAAAAGATATGCAGTTCAGCGATGACATGCTTCAGATGCTGGCACTGCGCGTAACAGCGGACTTTCAGTCCAAGATCAAAGACGGAAAAATTTCAGTGGAGGCAATTCAGGACAGCGTGGAGAACGTGCTGATCCAGTGCGGCTACGCAGAAGTGGCAAAAGCTTACATTCTGTACCGCAAGCAGAGGGAAAAAATCCGCAACATGAAATCGACGATCGTAGACTACAAAGAGATCGTGGACAGCTACGTAAAAGTAGAGGACTGGCGTGTCAAAGAGAATTCGACCGTAACGTATTCTGTCGGCGGTCTGATCTTAAGCAATTCCGGCGCGATCACAGCCAACTACTGGTTATCAGAGATTTATGATGACGAGATCGCCGAGGCACACCGCAACGCGGATATTCACATCCACGACCTGTCGATGCTGACCGGCTACTGTGCAGGATGGTCGTTAAAACAGCTCATCAAAGAAGGACTTGGCGGCATCAACGGAAAGATTACTTCTTCTCCGGCAAGACATCTTTCGGTTCTGTGCAACCAGATGGTCAACTTCCTCGGCATTATGCAGAACGAGTGGGCAGGTGCGCAGGCATTTTCTTCATTTGATACGTATCTGGCGCCGTTCGTCAAAGTGGACAACTTAAGCTACGGCGAAGTGAAGAAGTGCATCGAGGCGTTTATCTACGGCGTCAACACACCGAGCCGCTGGGGAAGCCAGGCACCGTTCTCCAACATCACACTCGACTGGACCGTACCGGATGACCTCGCGGAGCTTCCGGCGATCGTCGGCGGCAAGGAGATGGACTTCAAGTACAAAGACTGTAAAAAAGAGATGGATATGGTCAACAAAGCGTTCATCGAGACGATGATCGAGGGAGATGCCAACGGAAGAGGCTTCCAGTACCCGATCCCGACCTACTCCATCACATCCGATTTTGACTGGTCCGATACGGAGAATAACCGTCTGCTGTTCGAAATGACTGCAAAATACGGTACCCCGTACTTCTCCAACTACATCAACAGCGATATGAAACCAAGCGACGTGCGCTCCATGTGCTGCCGTCTCCGCCTGGATCTGCGTGAGCTTCGAAAGAAAACTGGCGGATTCTTCGGTTCCGGCGAGAGCACCGGATCGGTCGGCGTTGTCACCATCAATATGCCGCGTATCGCATATCAGTCCAAAGATGAGAAAGAGTTCTACCGCCGTCTCGATCATATGATGGATATTGCCGCACGTTCGTTAAAGACGAAACGTGAGGTCATTACCCGCCTCCTGGACGAGGGACTGTATCCATATACGAAACGGTACCTTGGAACGTTTGAGAACCACTTCTCAACCATCGGTCTGATCGGTATGAACGAGGCCGGCTTAAATGCCGCATGGCTCGGAAAGGGTCTGGAGGATCCGAAGACACAGCAGTTTACGAAAGAAGTTCTGAACCATATGAGAGAGCGTCTTTCTGATTACCAGGAGGAGTACGGCGATCTGTACAACCTTGAGGCAACTCCGGCGGAGTCGACCGCATACCGTCTGGCAAAACACGACCGTGCAAAATGGCCGGATATCAAGACCGCAGGCCATGAGGGAGATACCCCGTACTACACCAACAGCTCCCATCTGCCGGTGGACTATACCGAGGATATTTTCTCTGCGCTTGATATTCAGGATGATCTGCAGACGCTGTACACCTCGGGAACTGTCTTCCATGCGTTCCTTGGCGAAAAACTGCCGGACTGGAAAGCAGCAGCTTCCCTTGTGCGGAAGATTGCAGAGAACTACAAACTGCCGTACTACACGCTGTCCCCGACGTATTCTGTCTGTGCGAACGACGGCTATCTCGCCGGCGAGCACTTTACATGTCCGATCTGCGGAAAAGAGGCAGAGGTTTACAGCCGTATCACGGGATATTACCGTCCGGTCAAGAACTGGAACGACGGAAAACGCCAGGAGTACAAGAACAGAACTGTATATGATATCATCCACTCCAAATCGCCGGAGCAGAAAATGAAATCGTACGGTGCAGCAGAGAAACTGGCAGAGCAGGCCGCTGGAAAAGAAGAGCCGAAAGCCGCTGCAGCAGCAGATAAAATCGAGGAAGACGGCATGTACCTGTTCACGACAAGCACCTGCCCGAACTGCAAAATGGCAAAAGAAATGCTCGCCGAGGAGCAGTATGAGGTGATCGACGCAGAGCGTCACCCGGATCTTGCCGCACAGTACGGCATCATGCAGGCACCGACTCTTCTCGTTGTGGAGGACGGCCAGGCGCAGAAGATTGTGAATGCTTCCAATATCCAGAAATATGTGGATGAATATCTCTCCTAAATCTGTGCGCATATAGTTGCAGGAAAGAACAAACAGAGTTATAATAGGAAAAAGTGATACCCTCGCCCGGGCATCCCGGGTGGGGGTATTATTATGGCGCTGAGCACAGCAGAAATCGGCCCGGTGGACCGGTTTCACTTACAGAAGGGAGAAAAATTATGGGATACAGCCAGGACACAATCTGTGTACAGGGAGGATGGCAGCCGAAAAACGGTGAGCCGCGTGTACTTCCGATTTACCAGAGCACAACATTCAAATATGCAACCAGCGAGGAAATGGGAAAACTGTTCGATCTGGAGGAGGAGGGATATTTCTATTCCCGTCTGCAGAACCCGACGAACGACGTCGTAGCACAGAAAATCTGCGATCTGGAGGGCGGCGTGGCAGCCATGCTCACATCTTCCGGCCAGGCGGCAACGATGCTTGCTGTTACCAACATCTGTGAGGCAGGCGACCACGTTGTCTGCGCGGCAAAGGTTTACGGAGGAACCTCCAACCTGCTCGCCGTTACCTTAAAACGATTCGGCATCGAGACTACTCTCGTGGACCAGGATGCGCCGGCAGAGGAGCTGGAAAAAGCATTCCAGCCGAACACCAAAGCTGTCTTTGCCGAGACGATTTCCAACCCGGCAGGTGTTGTACTTGACATTGACAAGTTTGTTAAACTTGCACATGAGCACGGCGTTCCGATGATCTGCGACAACACCTTTGCAACCCCGATCAACTGCCGTCCGTTCGAGTTCGGTGTAGATATTGTCACCCATTCCACCACAAAATACATGGACGGCCATGCAATGGCGCTCGGCGGAGCGATTGTCGATTCCGGAAACTTCGACTGGGATGCGCATGCAGACAAATTCCCGGGCCTTACTACACCGGACGAATCGTACCACGGCGTGATTTATACGCAGAAATTCGGTAAAAAAGCGTATATCACAAAAGCAACCGCACAGCTGATGCGTGATATGGGAGCGTGCCAGTCCCCGCAGAATGCATTCCTGACGAATGTCGGTCTGGAGACCCTGCACCTGCGCGTGGAGCGTCACTGCAGAAATGCCGAGAAAGTGGCAGAGTTCCTGAAAAACCACCCGAAGGTAGCATGGGTTGAGTACGCAGGCCTTGCAGACAGCAAATACCATGCGCTGGCAGAAAAATACATGCCGAACGGAACCTGCGGCGTTCTCTGCTTCGGACCAAAGGGCGGAAGAGACGGCGCGATGCGCTTCACGAACGGCCTGAAAATGGTAGCAATTGTAACACACGTTGCCGATGCAAGAAGCTGCGTTCTGCACCCGGCAAGCCATACCCATCGCCAGCTGAACGATCAGCAGCTCATCGAAGCCGGTGTTCTGCCGGATCTGATCCGTCTGTCAGTCGGCATTGAGGATGTGAACGATATCATTGCAGACCTTGATCAGGCGCTTGCGAACGTATAAAGATACAAAAAACAGGATGTGAAAAGGAGCGTATTGGTAAAATGGAAGAAATGGCAGAGAAACGCGTAAAAGATTCTGAGACAGAGCAGTCGTATCTTCTGATGCACCGCCATATCAACGGCTATGGCCGTCTGTTCGGCGGCCAGCTGGTCGCGTGGATCGATGAGCTTGCCGGTCTGGTGGGACGCCGCCACTGCGGCCACGAAATCACCACCGCGTGCATCGACAATCTGAACTTCAAGCATCCTGCTTTTCTGAACGACACCGTCGTACTGGTCGGAAGAGTGACGTATGTCGGACGCACCTCAATGGAGGTGCGCGTCGACACGTACGTGGAAGAGCTTGCGACCGGCATTCGGAAAATGATCAACCGTGCCTACGTGGTGATGGTGGCCATCGACGAGAACGGCCGCGCACTTCCCGTCCCGGGCCTGATTCTGGAATCCCCGGAGCAGGAGGCCGAGTGGGAGGGCGGAAAACGCCGCTATGAACTGCGAAAAGAGCGTCACAGAGAGGGGTTCTAAGTTGACGTTCACCCGCACATTTGCAGAATCCACCGGAGCTGTCTTCGTGCATTCTGAAAATTTTATTTTAAGAAAATCCCGCCGTGTCCCTTGACAGGCGGGATTTTCCATGTTAAGGTAAAGGCAGTTATACGACTGACGGAAGTGGAAATGACCACAGGGAGTATAGCGTGAGAAGAGGCCGACCGTCTGGGCAGAAGAATGCTTGGGGGAGTGGGTCTGTTTTTTTATCCAAAAACAGAAAATCCCATTCCAGCCACCTTGAAAAGGAGATCAGAAGATGAAAAAAGTATCACTGGAACAGGAATTAAAAGGAAATGCATATCCAGGAAGAGGAATTGTGATCGGCAGATCCAAAGACGGCACAAAAGCCGTTGCCGGATACTTTATTATGGGCAGAAGCCAGAACAGCCGCAACCGTGTCTTTGTTGAGGAGGGTGAGGGAATCCGCACACAGGCGTTTGATCCGTCGAAGCTGGAAGAGCCGAGCCTGATCATCTACGCACCGGTACGCGTTCTGGGAAATGATACGATCGTAACAAACGGAGACCAGACCGATACCGTATACGAAGGACTGGAGCAGGGAAAAACGTTTGAGGTATCCCTTAGAAGCAGAGAGTTTGAGCCGGATGCACCGAACTACACTCCTCGTATTTCCGGTGTGATGCACGTAGAGAACGGAACGTACGGCTACCAGATGTCGATCTTAAAGAGCAATAACGGCGATCCTTCCCAGTGCAACCGCTACACCTTCTCCTATGATAACTGTGTAGCAGGGGAAGGCCATTTCATCCACACCTACATGCACGACGGCAATCCGCTGCCAAGCTTTGAGGGTGAGCCAAAACTGGTCGAGATTCCGGATGACATCGATGCTTTCACCGAACTGCTCTGGAGCAGCTTAAACGAGGACAACAAGGTGTCCCTCTTCACACGCTATATCGACATTGCAACCGGCAAGTATGAGACAAGAATCGTGAATAAAAATAAATAAGAAATCGAGTGTTTTGCGAAAGGAGAAAATCATGAAAGAATTAGCGTTAAAATACGGATGCAACCCGAACCAGAAACCTTCCAGAATTTACATGGATGATGACAGAGATCTTCCGATCGAAGTATTAAGCGGCCGTCCGGGCTATATCAATTTTCTGGATGCCTTCAATGGCTGGCAGCTGGTACGTGAGCTGAAAGCAGCCACCGGTCTTCCGGCAGCAACTTCCTTCAAGCACGTTTCCCCGGCAGGTGCAGCCGTAGGTCTTCCGCTGGACGAGACCCTGCGTAAAATTTACTGGGTAGACGATATGGGAGAGCTTTCTCCGTTAGCATGCGCTTATGCAAGAGCCAGAGGCGCAGACCGTATGTCTTCTTTCGGCGACTTTATCGCACTTTCTGATGTCTGCGACAAAGACACCGCATCTCTGATCAAACGTGAGGTTTCTGACGGTGTCATCGCTCCGGGATTTACCGATGAAGCACTGGAAATCTTGAAAGCAAAGAAAAAAGGTAACTACTGCGTCATCAAAATCGACGAGAATTACCGTCCGGCTCCGCTCGAGCACAAACAGGTCTTCGGCATTACCTTTGAGCAGGGCCGCCAGGAGCTGCCGATCGACGATGAGCTGCTCTCCAACGTGGTAACCGAGAACAAAGAGATTCCGGAAGCAGCAAAACGCGATCTGAAGATTGCACTGATTACCTTAAAATATACCCAGTCCAACTCCGTATGCTTCGTCAAAGACGGTCAGGCCATCGGTGTCGGCGCAGGCCAGCAGTCCCGTGTGCACTGCACCCGTCTTGCCGGACAGAAAGCCGACAACTGGTTCCTGCGTCAGTGCCCGAAGGTGCTGGATCTGCAGTTCGTAGACGGCATCCGCCGCGCAGACCGTGACAATGCGATCGACGTTTACATCGGCGAGGAGTACATGGATGTTCTCGCAGACGGCGCATGGGAGAAGATCTTCAAAGTAAAACCGGAAGTCTTCACAAGAGAAGAGAAACGTGCATGGCTCGACCAGATGAAGGGCGTAACCTTAGGTTCCGATGCCTTCTTCCCGTTCAGCGACAACATCGAGCGCGCACACAAGAGCGGCGTCCAGTACATCGCAGAGCCGGGCGGATCGGTTCGTGATGACGCTGTCATCGAGTGCTGCAACAAGTACAACATGGCGATGGCATTTACAGGAATCCGTCTGTTCCATCACTAAAAAGAAATGCGTTTTATATTTATATAAGAAGAAAGAATCCGGTCTCTGGGCGGCCGGATTCTTTCTTTTTTTCGCACATGTATCATCAAAGAGAGAGTAGCACTTTCTGAAGAATAAAAAATAAGCAGGAAGAGGGCGGTACCGCCCTTTTTCTGTCGAAAACCCCTGTTCTTTTTCGGAAAAGTGTGATAAAATACCCCATGGGCGTATCTTTTGCCCGCTGCAAAAAGGAGGATGAGGAATATGCGGCAGATGGAATTTAAAATGGAGCGACAGGGACTTCTCGAGGAAGGCCAGGAAGTCAACGTGACAGAAAGCGCACTGCCTACCTCCTATTATTATACGATTACCCCGGCAGTGGCCATGAGCAGGAATTATCAAGCGTATGAGAGGCTGCAGTCCCGGAAGGGAATCGTAAAAGAAGTAAAAGAGACACCGAGAGGATTCTATACGGTAGTGGAGTTTGATGAAGATGAGCCGACCTGACGAGAACAAAAATGAGCACCCGGCGGTGCATCCGATTCCGCCGGTTTACCGCGCCGATTCCCGGATTCTGATTCTCGGCAGTTTTCCGTCCGTAAAATCCAGGGAGACCGGATTTTTTTACGGCCATCCGCAGAACCGTTTCTGGAAAGTGACGGCAGCCGTGTGCGGGGAAGAGGTGCCGCAGACCGTGGAGGAGAAGAAGGCGTTTCTGCTCCGGAATCATATCGCTGTCTGGGATGTGATCGCGTCCTGCGTCATCACAGGCTCGAGCGATGCGAGCATCCGCGATGTTGTGCCGAATCCGCTGCAGGACATTCTGGAATGCGCCGATATCCGGCAGATTTACTGCAACGGGGCGACCGCGTGGAAGTATTACCGGAAGTACCAGGAGAAGCAGCTGGGACGGGAAGCGGTTCGTCTTCCGTCGACGAGTCCCGCGAACGCCGCATGGTCTGTGGAGCGGCTGCTTGGCGAGTGGAGCCAGTGCGGAGAAGTCTTACGAAACGGAGAGTGACAGGATGAAAAAAGAGTACGAGACCGTCTGGGAGATTTTTAATGAGTGTGCCAATAATCAGATGCGGGACGTCTTTTTCGACGAGATTGAGACGGATGACCCGGAGGCGTATATCCGTCAGAAATTTCCGGACAAAAACTTAAAATATGAAAAAACGGTGGAAGCGGACGGATCTCTGGTCTTTGACATTGAGACCTCCGGCATCCGCCAGCGGTTTACGTTTACAGAAATCTGAATCGCGCAGAAAATACCAGAAAAGCGGAGAAAAAAACGATGAGTGAAGAAAAACACACGCATGTGCATGTGCTGGAAGACGGCACCGTGATCGAGCATTCCCACGATCACGCCCACGGGCACCATCATACAAATACAAAAGCAGTCTTAAACCGCCTCTCCCGCGCGATCGGACACATGGAGTCGATCAAGCGGATGGTAGAGGAAGGCCGGGACTGCACTGAGGTTCTGATCCAGCTGTCTGCCGTGAAGGCGGCCATTAACAATACAGGAAAAATTATCCTGGAGGATCACATTGAACATTGCATCGTCGATGCAGTCGAGCATGGGGACACAAAAGCGATTCAGGAGCTGAATAAGGCGATCGACCGCTTTGTCAAATAAGCAAGAAAAACAAGAAAAGAGGAAAGAAACATGGCAAAAGAATGCAGCAATTCGAGCTGTTCCAAAGAAAGCTGCGAAGGATGTCCAAGCAAAGCAGGACAGGGCAAACCGGATTTTCATATTGATCTGAATGCCGATTCTTCGATCAAACATGTCATTGGCGTTGTCAGCGGCAAGGGCGGTGTTGGTAAATCCATGGTAACCGCATCTCTGGCAAACCAGAAAGCAAAAGAGGGCTACAAGGTTGGTATCCTCGATGCCGATATCACAGGACCGTCCATCCCGAAAATGTATGGCCTGAAAGGACCTGCAAACGTAGATGACAAGGGCGTTTACCCGGCAGTTGCAGCAAACGGCGTAAAGGTAATGTCCATCAACCTCCTGCTTCCGGGCGAGGAAGAGCCGGTCATCTGGAGAGGACCTGTCATCGCAGGAACCGTAAAACAGTTCTGGACCGACGTCATCTGGGGCGACCTGGACTATCTCTTCGTCGATATGCCGCCAGGAACCGGTGATGTTCCGCTGACCGTTTTCCAGTCTCTTCCGGTAGACGGCGTAGTGATCGTATCTTCCCCGCAGGATCTGGTGCGCATGATCGTCATGAAAGCCTACAAGATGGCACAGATGATGAGCGTTCCGGTGCTCGGTATCGTAGAGAACTACAGCTACCTCGTATGTCCGGACTGCGGCAAAAAGCTGTCCATTTTCGGCGAAAGCCACATCGACGAGATCGCAGCCGAGATCGGCGTGCCGGTTCTCGGCAAAATGCCGATTCATCCGGAGTTTGCCGAGCTGGTGGACGAAGGAAGATTTGCAGAAGTGGATAACACCGATATTGCAAAGATCAACATCTAATCATTAAATATAGAAGCAAGTAATGGCATGAAAAACTCGTTTTTCCTTGATTTTACAAGGAAAAGCGGGTTTTTTTGACAAGATTTTTACGTTTCTTTTGGCAAAAACTATTTTATTTTAAACGGATTTTGTGTAACCGGTTACACATGACTGCGCAAATGAGACAAAAAGCGACAAATATGAAGGGTTAATGAGAAAAACTTGCATAAAAAACATGCATAATATGGCAAAAACAAGGAAATAAATTCAATATTGACATTTAAAGAGAAAAAGTGCATAATCTACCTCAACGATAGGAAAACAAACAGCTATTGATTAAGAAAGAGGTGAATCGTATGTCACACTGCGTAGTAAGACTCAATGGAACTGAGGAAGTAGAGGAGTTTGTAAAAGCAGCTTCCAAATGTGATTTTGATATTGACATTTTTTACAACCGCGTTATTATTGATGCAAAATCCATTCTTGGCATCCTCAGCATGGATCTGAACCGTGATCTCACCGTACACTGCTATGGTGACAGTCCGGCATTCAATAAAACCCTGCAGAAATTTGCTGTAGCATAAATTTTATTAAGGGAAACGAAAAAAATTCAGCCTGCGCCGCCAGCGAGAGTAGAGACAGAATTTGCGCAGGGGACTTTCTGAAGAAAAACTAATCACACGAGACACATAACTTCAGAGAGAAAAAAGGAGACTGTTGCGGCAGTCTCCTTTTTTCTGTATAATGATAACTATTCAGAGCCATGCGAAATTCCAGAAAAGGACACGAATCATGCTTGCATGAATGAGCGTTCTTTTCTGGAATTTCATATGGCGAGAAGCCACATCGAGATGCAGCGCAGCGGAATCGAGATGGGGCTCTGAATAGTCTGGTTAGAAAAGGAGCGGGCTAGTGGAAGAGAAGAAGAAAGAGATCCGGATTTCCGTGCGGAATCTGGTGGAGTTTATTCTGCGCAGCGGGGATCTGGACAACTCGTCGGGCGGTTTTGGCGAGCGGGATGCCATGCAGGCGGGAACGCGGGTGCATCAGCAGATTCAGAAAAAACGGGGCGCCGATTACCGTGCGGAGGTTCCGCTGGTTCACGAAAAAGAATATGAGCATTTCATCCTGCGCGTCGAGGGAAGAGCAGACGGCATGTACGAGGACGGAACCACGACCGTGATCGAGGAGATCAAGGGAACGTACCGTGACCTCGAAACGATGGAAGAGCCGGTTCCGGTACATCTGGCACAGGCGAAGTGCTACGCTTACATCTACGGCCTTCAGAACCGCAAAGAGGAGATGGGCGTGCTGATGACGTACACCCTGCTCTCCTCCGAGGAGGAAGGCCTTCTGCGCCCGCTCACCAAAGAAGAGGTAAAGCCGGAGCACTCTAACTGGCGCATCCGCCATTTTCTGCAGACGTACAAGCTCCCGGAACTGGAGCAGTGGTTCGATGAGCTACTCGACGCCTGGTTTATCTGGGCGGAATTCCAGTACCAGTGGCAGAAAGCGCGAGATGCCTCAATGCAGCACCTCGAATTCCCCTTCCCGTACCGGAAAGGCCAGCGGGAACTGGTGAGCGGCGTCTACCGTACCATTCTGCGGAAAAAAGAACTCTTCGTCCAGGCGCCGACCGGCATCGGAAAAACAATGTCCACGGTCTTTCCGGCCATCCGCGCGATCGGAGAGGGCTGCGGCGACCGTCTTTTTTATCTGACTGCGAAAACCATCACCCGTACCGTGGCAGAGGAGGCGGTCTCCATTCTAAAAGAGAAGGGACTGCAGTTCAAAGCAATCACGCTGACCGCAAAAGAAAAAATGTGCATCCTCGATGAGCCCGAATGCGATCCGATCCACTGCCCGCGCGCGAAAGGTCATTTTGACCGGATCAACGCGGCGGTGTACGAGATGCTGACGGAATGCGATTCCTACACAAGAGAGGAAGTCCTGCGCCAGGCGGAAAAATGGAACGTCTGCCCGCACGAGTTCCAGTTTGATGTGGCTTCGTGGGTGGACGGCGTGATCTGCGATTACAACTATGCGTTTGATCCGACCTCGAAATTAAAACGCTTTTTCGCAGAAGGAACGAAGGGTGACTACATCTTTCTGATCGACGAGGCGCACAACCTGGTCGAGCGGGGCCGCGATATGTTCAGTGCCACGCTCGTCAAAGAGGAGATTTTAAAGGTCCGCCAGCTCCTCCGCCCGTATGCACCGGGCAAAAAGCTCGAGAAGGCGCTGAATCGCTGCAATCACCAGATGCTCGTCTACAAAAGAGAGTGCGATTCCTGCACGGAGCTGGAAAGCGTATCGACGTTTCTTATGATGGTCAATCAGCTGCTGGAAGAACTGGCGGGCTGGCTGGAAGCGCATAAGACAAGCGAAATCCGGAAGCAGGTTCTGGAATTTTACTTTAACTTGCGAAATTTTTCCGAGATTTACAATTTAGTGGATGAAAATTATCTGATCTACACGAGTTATCTCGATAACGGCGATTTTGCACTGCGCCTGTTCTGCGTCAACCCGGCGGAGAATCTGCAGCAGTGTATCAACCAGGGGCGGTCGGCCGTCTTCTTTTCCGCGACGCTGCTGCCGGTGCAGTATTATAAGAAGATGTTCAGCACGAATACGGACGATTACGCGATTTACGTGGAGTCCCCGTTTGATCCCACGAAGCGGTGTCTGGCGATCGGAAGCGAGGTCAGCACGAAGTATCAGCGGAGAAACCGCGCAGAGTTTGAGAAGATCGCCGCCTATCTGAACGAGATGATCCAGAGCCGGAAGGGCAACTATATGGCGTTCTTCCCGTCATACCGCCTGATGCAGGATGTCTATGCGGTCTATGAGGAACTGTATGCAGATGAAAACGTGACCTGCCTGATCCAGGAGTCGGCGATGCGGGAGCAGGAGAGAGAAGCGTTTCTGGAAGCGTTTGCGAAAGACAACGAGAAAACGCTGGTGGGATTCTGTATCATGGGAGGCATTTTCTCGGAGGGAATTGATCTGGACGGGGAAAAGCTGATCGGCGCGGCCGTTGTGGGAGCCGGAATCCCGCAGGTGGGGCCGGAGAGAGAACTTTTAAAGCAATATTTTGACCGCAGCGGAGAGAACGGTTTCGACTACGCGTACCGCTATCCCGGCATGAATAAAGTATTGCAGGCGGCAGGGCGCGTGATCCGTACGACGGAGGACACGGGTGTGATTCTGTTGCTCGACGAGCGGTTCCGAAACCGGGAGTACCGCGAGCTGTTCCCAAGAGAATGGGAGGACTGCCGGATTGTGCAGCGCAGCAGCCTCCCGGAGGTAATCCATTCGTTTTGGGAGAGGGTGGATTGTGAGAGCGGATCAAAAGCCGGGCAGCAGGAAATGAAATCTCGGTGCAGCGCTGAACGTTACGTGTGATCCGCGCGGTTCCGGTATTCGCTCGGTGAGCAGCCCATCTGCTGCCGGAAAATTTTAGAAAAATAGGCAGGACTGGAAAATCCGGTCTGTTCCGCTACGGAAGTGATACTGGCCTGGCGCTCGAGAAGGAGCGGCAGGCTTTTTTCAATACGGTAATCGAGAAGATAGTCAAACAGGGATTCGTTCATGCATTTCTTGAAAAAACGGCAGCATTCACTGCGGCAGATGTGGATCTGTGCGGCGAGATCCTCGAGCGTCAGATGCTCCATATAATGGCGGTGGATGTAGTCGAGCAGAATGCGGAGCCGCTCAACATCACGCGCTGCCGCCGTGTTCTGGGATTCACCGGAAAACGATGCGTGGCGGTAAATCTCAATCCAGATCGACAGCAGAAGCTCCTGGATTTCCATCTCAAACGCGGACGGCTGTGAAAGCGAGAGGTCGTAGATGCGGTGCATACAGGCAAGTACCTGGTTCTGCCAGTCGATCTCCGGCGAAAAGACGATGGAGGCGAGCTGCATATCCGTCAGCACCGGTTCGACGTAGCGCGTCTGGATCACACTGTTTGAAAAACCATAGAGAAAGCGCGGGGCGAACGTGGTTGAAATATAGACGCAGTCCATCCCGTCGATCATGTGGCCGCTGTGAAGCGCATTCGTGTTGCAGAAAATGCCGTCCCCTTCTTTTAAGACATACGATTTGCCGTTGACCTGATATCCGATCTGTCCCGAGAGGACAAACGTCAGCTCAATTTCCGGGTGCCAGTGCCAGGAAAAGGAGCCGCGCTCGTAGCGGGAGAGCTGTTCGTAACTGATGTTGACAGGAAATTCATAGCTGCCGTGGGCCTTCAGCTCACGGTTTTCTTTATCCATGCGGATCTGCATGAAACGTACCTCCAATCCATAAAATCCATTAAAAATCATACGATAAGTAAAGTATGCGGCAAAAAGGGAAAAAAAACAAGAAAAAATCGAAGATCACCTCAATATAATTATCGTTTGCCCCAATATTGTTGTTGCAGATGGGCGTACGGCTCACTATAATGATACTTAAGAAGATAAGAAAAAACACACAAACACACAATACACACACAACACACAAAACGAAACCATGAAAACAACACACCAAAAAGAAAAGGAGACAACAAAATGAAACAGCAGGTACTGGATTGTTTTGCAAAACTGTTAGGGGGAGAGGGCGACATCCGCACCTACTTCGCACCTGGACGTGTGAACCTGATCGGTGAGCACACCGATTACAACGGAGGCCACGTATTTCCATGCGCACTGACCATCGGAACCTACATGGCAGCAAGAAAACGTGACGACAGAAAGCTTCGTTTTTACTCTATGAACTTTGAAAAACTCGGCGTGGTAGAATCTTCTCTCGATGAATTCCTGATGGGAAAAGAAGGCAACTGGACCGCATATCCGAAGGGAATGATGTGGGCATTTTGCCAGAAGGGCTTCCCGGTAGAGCAGGGCTTCGATATCGTGCTCTACGGAAACATTCCGAACGGCTCCGGCCTTTCCTCTTCCGCATCCGTTGAGACCGTAACCGGCGTAATGCTGCGTGACATGTTCGGCTACGACACCATCTCCATGATCGACATCGCTCTGTACGGTCAGTTCTCCGAGAACAACTACAACGGCGTCAACTGCGGTATCATGGATCAGTTCGCCATCGCCATGGGCAAAAAGGACTGTGCGATCTTTCTTGACACCAGCGATCTGAAATATGAGTACGCACCGGTTAAACTGGAAGGCGCAAGAATTGTCATCTCCTGCAGCAACAAGAAACGCGGCCTTGGCGACTCCAAATACAACGAGCGCCGCAGCGAGTGCGAGACTGCTCTGGCTGAGATTCAGAAAGTCAAAGACATCAAGAGCCTTGGCGAGCTGACCGAGGAAGAGTTTGAGGCAGTGAAAGATGCCATCAAAGATCCGGTCCGCCAGAAACGTGCAAAACATGCTGTTTACGAGAACCAGAGAACCGTTCAGGCCGTTGCAGCTTTAAAGGCAAACGACATCGCAAAATTCGGCGAGCTGATGAACGCATCCCACGTTTCCCTGCGTGATGACTATGAGGTAACCGGCATCGAGCTGGATACTCTTGTGGAAGAAGCATGGAACTGCCCGGGTGTCATCGGATCCCGTATGACAGGCGCAGGCTTCGGCGGATGCACCGTCAGCATCGTAAAAACAGAAGATATTGACAACTTCATCGCAAAAGTAGGCGCAGCTTACAAAGAAAAAATCGGCTATGCCGCAGACTTCTATGTCGTAGACATCGGAGACGGCGCAGGCGTATTAAAATAAGAAATAAAAAAGCTGGATCGGCAGCAGGGAGGAAGCTACAGTGATTAACGAGAGTATTGCAAAACTGGTAAAATATGGAGAAAATGCCGGTCTTGTTTCGGGACTGGATAAAATCTATGCGACAAACCGGATTCTGGAAGTCATGCAGATTTCCGATTACGAAGAGCCGGAGCAGATTCCGGAGACCCCGGATCTGGAAGAGACTTTAAATGAACTGCTTGATGATGCAGCTAAGCGCGGTCTTCTCGAACACAACAGCGTCGTTTACCGCGATCTGTTCGATACGAAACTGATGGACTGCCTGATGCCGCGCCCGGGAGAGGTGGTAAAGAAGTTTGAGGAACTCTATGCGAAGAGCCCGCAGGAGGCAACCGATTACTTCTACAAACTGAGCCAGGATTCCAACTACATCCGCAGATACCGCATCGCAAAGGATATCCGCTGGAGCGTACCGAGTGCCTACGGCGATATCGATATCTCGATCAACCTCTCCAAACCGGAGAAGGACCCGAAGGCGATCGCGGCTGCAAAACTGGCAAAACAGAGCGGTTATCCGAAATGCCTGCTCTGCAAGGAGAATGTGGGCTATGCGGGACGCGTCAACCACCCGGCGCGCCAGAACCACCGCATCATTCCGCTGACGATCAATCAGACGGAGTGGGGATTCCAGTACTCGCCATATGTGTATTACAATGAGCACTGCATCGTGTTCAATTTCCAGCATAACCCGATGAAGATCGAGCGCGCGACCTTTGTGAAGCTGTTTGACTTTATCAAGCTGTTTCCGCACTACTTCATCGGTTCTAATGCGGATCTGCCGATCGTGGGAGGCTCCATTTTAAGCCACGATCATTATCAGGGCGGTCACTATACCTTCGCAATGGCGAAAGCGCCGATCGAGCGCCATTTTACCATCAAAGGATACGAGGATGTGGAAACCGGCATCGTCAAATGGCCGCTGTCCGTCATCCGGATCCGCCACAAAGATGAGAAACGGCTGATCGATCTGGCAGAGCATATCCTGAACTGCTGGAGAGGTTACACGGATGAGGATGCGTTTGTATTCGCCGAGACTGACGGAGAGCCGCACAACACGATCACACCGATCGCAAGAAAAGTGGGCGATACGTTCGAACTCGATCTGGCACTGCGCAACAACATCACGACGGACGAATGCCCGCTCGGTGTTTACCATCCGCATGCACAGTATCATCACATCAAAAAAGAGAACATCGGCCTTATTGAGGTTATGGGACTTGCGATTCTGCCGGCGCGCTTAAAAGATGAGCTGGAAGAGCTTTCCAAATGCCTTGTAGAGGGAAAAGATGTCCGCGCTGTCGCAGAGCTGGAGAAACATGCCGACTGGGTAGACGAATTCCTGCCGCGCCATCCGGAGCTGAACAGCGAAAATGTGATGGATATCCTGAAAGAGGAAGTCGGAAAAGTCTTTGTCGGCGTACTCGAGGATGCCGGCGTTTACAAGTGCACCGAGGAAGGCAGAAGTGCATTTGCAAAATTCATGGAAACGTTGTAGAATAAACTAAATGCTTCAATTAACCCGCTGCGGCAAAAAAGCAGCAGCGAAGGAAAACATGGAGGATACCAAAATGAAAATCTTAGTTACTGGCGGTGCAGGCTATATTGGAAGCCACACCTGTGTGGAACTGCTGAACGCAGGCTATGACGTTGTTGTCATGGACAACCTTTACAATGCAAGCGAGAAAGCCATCGAGCGTGTAGAACAGATTACCGGAAAGAAAGTAACCTTCTACAAAACCGATATGCTGGACCGCGAAGGCGTAAAGAAAATTTTCGACAACGAGAAAATTGACGCTGTCATCCATTTCGCAGGCTTAAAAGCAGTCGGCGAGTCCGTACATAAACCGATTGAATATTATCACAACAACATGACCGGAACCCTGATTCTCTGCGATGAGATGAGAAACCATGGCGTAAAGAACATCATCTTCAGTTCTTCTGCAACCGTATACGGCAATCCGGCACAGATTCCGATCACCGAGGAGTGCCCGAAGGGAACCCCGACCAACCCATACGGCTGGACAAAAAGTATGCTCGAGCAGGTTCTGACCGACATCCACACCGCAGATCCGGAATGGAATGTTATCCTGCTTCGTTACTTCAACCCGATCGGAGCGCATAAGAGCGGCCTTATCGGAGAGGATCCGAAGGGCATCCCGAACAACCTGCTTCCGTATGTCGCACAGGTTGCCATCGGAAAACTCGAGTGCATCGGCGTTTTCGGTGATGACTACGATACTCCGGACGGAACTGGTGTCCGCGATTACATCCATGTTGTTGACCTGGCACGCGGCCATGTAAAAGCCATCCAGAAACTGGCTGACAACGAGGGCGTTTCCATTTACAACCTCGGAACCGGCAAAGGCTACAGCGTACTCGATGTGATCCACGCATTTGAGAAAGCATGCGGCCATCCGCTGAAATACGAAATCAAACCGCGCCGTGACGGTGATATCGCAACCTGCTACTCCAAATGCGACAAAGCAAAAGAGGAGCTTGGCTGGGAGGCTGAGTACGGCATCGAGGAGATGTGTGCCGATTCCTGGAACTGGCAGCAGAAGAATCCGAACGGATATAACGACTAATGTAATGTGAGTGTTATCTGGCGGTCCGCCGATACTTGAAAGAGTGTCGGCGGGCCGTTTTTGTATAGATAAATTCAGTCTTTTTTCACAAAGTCCGGCTTGCTAATTAAGAGGGAATCCGATATAATGTAAGAGTTAAAGTGTCCGTAAAAAAAGAGGGGCGGTTTGACATACAAGGAGGAAAAGCATGGACGATAGAAAAAATCAGAACCGGGAACCAGAAAAAGGCTCCGGGGGAGGACCGAAAAACAGACAGACGATACTCATTATCCTGATCTGCCTCCTCGTCAGCCTGATGGTGATGGGACTTCTGAACAATGCCCTTGGGGGAATTACTTCCGAGGATCTTGACTATAGCAAATTCCTGGACATGGTAAACAACGATGGAGTGCAGGAAGTTGTCTTGAAATCGGGAACACTGACCGTAACGCCGAAAGACCAGAAATCGGAGGGAATCACCTATCAGGTAACGATGATGGGAGATGAGCAGGAGCTGGTCGATCTGTTACAGGAGAAAGGCATTACGTACCACAAAGATCCGCCGGATTCTACCGGAACGATCATTTACACATTGCTGACCGTCATTCTGCCGGTTGTGATGCTTGTCGCTGTCATGGTATGGGTGATGCGCAGCATGAACAAAGGCGGCGGAGTCATGGGCGTAGGAAAGAGCAGAGCAAAGGCCTACGTACAGAAAGAAACCGGCGTGACATTCCGCGATGTTGCGGGACAGGACGAGGCAAAAGAATCGCTCCAGGAGGTTGTGGATTTCCTGCATAACCCTGGAAAATACACGACAATCGGTGCAAAACTTCCGAAAGGAGCGCTTCTTGTAGGCCCTCCTGGAACCGGAAAAACACTGCTTGCCAAAGCCGTAGCCGGTGAGGCGCACGTACCGTTTTTCTCGATGTCCGCTTCGGAATTTGTCGAGATGTTCGTCGGTGTCGGTGCATCGCGTGTGCGTGACCTGTTTGAGGAAGCAAAGAAAAACGCACCGTGCATCATCTTTATCGATGAGATCGATGCGATCGGAAAGAGCCGTGACAACAGCTACAACAGCAACGACGAGCGGGAGCAGACGTTAAACCAGCTCCTCGCCGAGATGGACGGATTCGACAGCTCCAAGGGTATTCTGATCCTTGCGGCCACAAACCGCCCGGAGGTTCTTGACCCGGCGCTGCTGCGTCCAGGCCGTTTTGACCGCCGGATTATCGTAGAAAGACCGGACCTGAAAGGCCGTGTGGAAATCCTGAAAGTACACGCCAAGAACGTATCGCTCGATGAGACGGTTGATCTCGACGGCATCGCACTTGCGACATCGGGAGCCGTTGGTTCTGATCTTGCAAATATGATCAACGAGGCAGCGATTCTTGCGGTCAAGAACGGAAGAAAAGCCGTTTCCCAGAAGGATCTTCTCGAGGCAGTCGAGGTTGTCCTCGTCGGAAAAGAGAAGAAGGACCGCATCTTAAGCCAGGAAGAGCGAAAGATCGTTTCCTACCACGAGGTAGGCCACGCACTTGTTACTGCACTGCAGAAGGATTCCGAGCCGGTACAGAAAATCACGATTGTGCCGCGTACGATGGGTGCGCTCGGCTACGTCATGCAGGTGCCGGAGGAGGAGAAATACCTCAACACGAAGAGCGAACTCGAGGCGATGATCGTCGAGTGCCTCGGTGGAAGAGCGGCAGAGGAGATCGTATTCGGCAATGTGACAACGGGAGCTTCGAATGATATCGAGAAAGCGACGAAGATTGTCCGCGCGATGATCACGCAGTACGGTATGTCGGAGAAATTCGGTCTGATCGGTCTTGCGACCCAGCAGAATCAGTACCTCGACGGAAGAATGGTCTTAAACTGCGGCGATGCCACAGCAACCGAAATCGACCACGAGGTCATGAAGATCTTGAAAGAGTCGTATGAGCAGGCAAAAGAACTTCTGGCAGCTAACCGCGATGCGATGGATGAAATCGCAGCTTACCTGATCCAGAAAGAGACGATCACCGGAAAAGAATTTATGGAGATTTTTCATCAGGTGATTGCAAAACGGAATGGAAACGCGGAAGAAGCGGTTGAAAATCCAGAAATATAAAAAGAAAGCAAAAAGGCCCGGCGGGAGCAGAGAAAACGATCTCTGCACGCTGGGCATTTTCAACATTACAGTCCCAAAAAGAGGAGGGTCATATGGCGTTTGATATCCAGGAAGAACTGAAAAAACTGCCGGGGAAACCCGGCGTCTATCTGATGCACGACGCGGACGATACAATTATCTACGTAGGAAAGGCGATTTCGCTGAAAAACCGTGTCCGCCAGTATTTCCAGACGAGCCGCAACAAAGGGCCGAAGATTGAGCGGATGGTCACGCATATCGCCCGTTTTGAGTATATTGTGACGGATTCCGAACTGGAGGCGCTCGTGCTGGAGTGCAACCTTATCAAAGAGCACCGTCCGAAATACAATACGATGCTGAAAGATGACAAGGCGTACCCGTACATTAAGGTGACCGTGAACGAGGATTTTCCACGCATTCTGTTTTCCCATCAGATGAAGAAGGACAAGGCGAAATATTTCGGCCCGTACACGAGCGCCGGAGCTGTGAAAGATACGATCGAACTGTTGCGGAAGCTGTACGATATCCGTTCCTGCAATAAGAGCCTGCCAAAGGAGATCGGCAAGGACCGCCCGTGTCTTTACTATCACATCCACCAGTGTAAGGCACCGTGCCAGGGATACATTTCCAAAGAAGAGTACGGCGAGCAGATCAAAAAGGCGATCAGTTTTCTGAATGGAAATTACAATGACATGATCAAAGAGCTGACTGGAAAAATGACGGAGGCGGCTGAGGAGATGCGGTTCGAGCAGGCGGCGGAGTACCGTGATCTGATCGACAGCGTGCGCAGGATCGGCGAGCGGCAGAAGATTACGAACAGTGACGGCGAGGACAAGGATGTCATTGCGCTTGCGATGGACAAAGAGGATGCGGTGGCGCAGGTCTTCTTTATCCGGAACGGAAAGCTGATCGGGCGGGAGCATTATTATCTGCGGATCGGCGAGGAGGAGCAGAAAAGCGAGGTGCTGCTCACATTTATGAAACAGTTCTATTCCGGCACGCCGTTCATCCCGCGGGAAATCATGATTTCCGAGGAGATTGCCGAGCAGGAGCTGATGGAAGAGTATTTAAGCAGCAAACGGGGCCAGAAGGTCCGCATCCGCGTGCCGAAAAAGGGCAGCAAGGAAAAAATGGTGGAACTGGCAGAGCGGAACGCACAGATCGTTCTCGACCAGGACCGCGAGCGGATCAAGCGGGAAGAGGGTCGGACGGTCGGTGCCGTAAAAGAGATCGCCAGATGGCTGAACCTGCCGTCGATCGACCGCATCGAGGCGTACGATATCTCCAATATCAGCGGTTTCCAGTCGGTCGGCTCGATGATCGTCTACGAGAAAGGAAAGCCAAAGCGCGCCGATTACCGAAAATTCAAGATCAAATCCGTCGAGGGACCGAACGATTACGCCAGTATGAAAGAGGTCTTAAGCCGCCGTTTTCTGCGCGGCATCCAGGAGGACAGCGGTTTCGAGCGGCTGCCGGACCTGATCATGATGGACGGCGGACGCGGCCAGGTTAACATTGCGCTTGAGGTGCTTGAAGAAATGGATCTTGCGATTCCGGTCTGCGGTATGGTAAAGGACGACAAGCACCGCACGAGGGGTCTGTATTTCCGAAACGTGGAAATCCCGATCGACCGGAACAGCGAGGGCTTCAAACTGATCACACGCGTGCAGGACGAGGCGCACCGCTTTGCAATCGAATACCACCGCCTGCTGCGGAGCAAGGGCCAGGTCCACTCGATTCTCGACGACATCCCGGGCATCGGGCCGACAAGAAGGAAAGAACTGATGCGCCACTTTCAGGGAATTGATGATATCAAGGCGGCAACCGTGGAAGAACTTTCCGGACTTCCGGGCATGAATAAAAAGGCGGCGGAGCAGGTTTACACATTCTTTCACGCACCTGCACAGGAGGAAAATGAGGATTCGTCAAAATAGTTAAATTTCTAGGTTGCCCGTGATGCTTTATTGTGCTAAAATCATAGAAGAGACGGATTTAAAAAGACGTCGAATGAAGTCGGAGGACAGGAAAATGAAAGAAATTGAAATGACCAAAATGGTGGAGGAAATGGATCTCCGCAACCTGACACCAGAGGTTGATATGACAGATCTTGTCATTGCCACACCGGATATCAACCGTCCTGCACTGCAGCTGACCGGTTACTATGAGCATTTTGCCAATGAGCGTGTGCAGATCATCGGTTATGTAGAGTTCACGTATCTGCAGCATCTTGAAGAGAGCGAGCGCGTTCGCGCGTTTGAAGAGTTTGTAAGCCGCAAGATCCCATGTGTCATTTTCACCACGAAGATGATTCCGGGACCGGAAATTCTGGAGCTGTGCAATCGTTATCAGGTACCGGCCTTTGCGGTAGACAAATCGACTTCCGTTTTCATGGCTGAAATCATCCGCTGGCTGAATGTCCAGCTTGCCCCGATGATCTCCATCCACGGCGTGCTGGTCGATGTATTCGGCGAGGGCGTTCTGATCATGGGCGAGAGCGGAATCGGAAAGAGCGAGGCTGCACTGGAGCTGATCAAACGAGGCCATCGTCTCGTCAGTGATGATGTGGTTGAAATCAGCCGTGTCAGCGACATTACGCTGGTCGGAACGGCACCGGATATCACGCGTCACTTTATCGAGCTGCGCGGTATCGGTATCATCGACGTCAAGACACTGTTTGGTGTCGAGAGCGTAAAAGATACCCAGTCCATCGATCTTGTCATCAAGCTCGAGGAGTGGGACAAAGAGAAAGAATACGACCGTCTGGGCCTGGAAGAAGAGTATATTGAGTTCCTTGGAAACAAGGTTGTCTGCCATTCCCTTCCGATCCGTCCGGGCCGTAACCTGGCGATCATCGTAGAAACCGCTGCTGTCAACCACAGACAGAAGAAGATGGGCTACAATGCCGCACAGGAGCTGTACCGCCGTGTACAGGCTAACTTAGTGAAAAAAAGAGAGGAGAAGTAAGAAAATGGCAAACTATGTATTTGGAATCGATGTTGGGGGTACTTCAGTGAAATGCGGACTGTTCCAGACAGACGGAACTCTGTTGGAAAAATGGGAAATCCCGACCCGCACCGAAAACGGCGGAAGCGAAATTCTGCCGGATATCGCAAAAAGCGTAAAAGCAAAAATGGCTGAGAAGGGTATCGCGGCAGATGATGTTGCCGGTGTCGGCATTGACGTACCTGGCCCGGTTAATGACAAAGGTGAGCTTTCCATCGCAGTCAACCTGAACTGGGGATATAAAAATATCGTAAAAGAGCTTTCCGACGAACTCGGCGGAATGGCAGTAAAAGCAGCAAACGACGCAAACGCAGCAGCTCTCGGTGAGATGTGGGCAGGCGGCGGAAAGGGAAGCAAGAACCTGGTTATGGTTACCCTTGGAACCGGTGTCGGCGGCGGAATCATCGTGGACGGCAAGATCGTAGCAGGTGCTCACGGCGCAGGCGGCGAGGTTGGTCATGCATGTGTTGAGCCGGAAGAAGAAGCGGTCTGCAACTGCGGAAACCACGGATGCCTCGAGCAGATGACATCTGCAACCGGTATCGTTCGTCTGGCAAAGAAATATCTGGCATCCCATGATACTCCGTCTTCTTTAAGAGAAAGAGGAGAGTCCATCAGTGCAAAAGCTGTCTTTGATGCATTAAAAGAAGGCGATGCAGCAGCAGAAGCAATCGTTCAGGAGTTCTCCGAGTACCTCGGAAGAGCACTTGCAGTATTCGCATGCGTTGTTGACCCGGAAGTTATCGTAGTCGGCGGCGGTGTATCCAAAGCAGGCCAGATCCTGATCGACGGCGTAGCTAAATACTACCGTGAAGCAGCATTCATCGCATGCAAAGATACCCCGATCGTACTCGCTTCCCTTGGAAACGATGCTGGTATCTACGGCGCAGCAAAAATGCTGATTGACTAATTGATTCAGATGGAAAAAGAAGTATAGAAAAACCGGTCCTGCTGGCATATGCCAGAGGGCCGGTTTTTTGTGCATAGACTTGACTGAAAAAGTTATTCGGAAGAGCCGCTCTCTTCGGACTGCGGCTGTACTTCCGATATCTCCGCCGGGGTATCCGGTTCTGACGGTGCATCAGGCGTCTCCGGTGTGTCAGGAGTCTCTGGTGTGTCAGGAGTCTCCGGTGTATTAGAAGGCGGATCGGCAGGTGTTTCGGGCGGAGCCGGAGTTTCCTGCGGTGCCTCCGTCGGTGTCGGGGTTGCCTGCGGAGTTGATGCTGCAGAAGGGGTTCTGGTCGGCGTCGGTGTTGAGGCCGGCGCGGTGTAGTGGCCCTTGCAACGCTCGGTCGGCAGATCGGATACCGCAAAGTATTCGGTGATGGACGGGCAGCTTGAGCGGGCGAGCAGGCCGGTCTTCGTACAGATCGTTGCCTCCTGTACTGTTGCGGAAGTTTCGAAATCCATATCGGCAAGGCCTTCGTGGATTTCATTCATGACCTTTGCCCAGAGACGTTTGTGGAATTCACGGTCGCTCTCCGGAAACTCCGCGTGTGTATCATACGTTGCCCAGATGGCAGCGGTATAATATGGTGTAAAGCCTGCAAAGACGAGATCCTTGGCCTCATTCGTCGTACCGGTTTTTCCGGCTGCGTGCATATTGTCGAGGCGGGCGGCAACACCGGTACCTTTTTCCAGAACATCCTCCATGACATTGGTGAGGAGGGAGGCAGTGCTTGCCTTGAAGACCTGCGTTGCCTTGTTTTCTGTGTTGTCAATTAAAACATTTCCCTTGCTGTCGGTAACCTTTGTGTAGAACACCGGCTTGCGGTACTGGCCGCCGTCTGCGATTGCCGCGTAGGCTGCCGTCAGTTCGAGATCACTGACACCGTAGGTGATACCGCCGAGAGCCAGCGGCTGGATCACATCGTATTCCTCGGAGAGTTTGGAAAAACCAAGCTTCTTCAGATAATCAAAGCCGACCTTCGGCGTAAGCTCGGTCAGTACCTTGACGGCCGGGATATTGATGGAATTGATGATCGCCTGGCGGACGGTAACATCACCATGGTAGGTAAGATCCGAGTTCTGCAGCGGTGTGCCGTCACTGTAGTTGAACGGCTCATCCTTAATTACCGTAGCGAGTGTAATCTTTCCAAGGTCGAGCGCCGGTCCGTACGCGGAAAGAATCTTGAACGTGGAACCCGGCTGGGAATAATTATCGGTTGCGCGGTTGAAGGTAAGACTTGCTGTTTTTTCGCCGCGTCCGCCGACGATGGCTTTCACGTAACCGGTGCGCTGATCCATAACGGTCATGCACGCCTGCGGCTGCGGGGTGAAGCTGCTGCGCTCGGCAACAATCGTATCGCCTTCCTGCATGATAGCGGCTTTGTACTGGTCGATATAGCTCTGTGCCTCCTCCTGGGAGTCAAAGAGCAGATCGAAACTCGGATCGCTGTTGCGGAAGTAGAGCTGCAGCATCTCTTTGCTGTAGTTCTGTACCTCGCCGTCTGCCTGCTCTACGGTGAGCGCCCAGTCGAGACCGATCTGCGTGTTCGCCGGGAAGTTCTCCGGATTCTGGAATTCCGTATCGAGAATCGACTGCATGTAGGAATCCTGTGTGGTATAGATTTTGAGGCCGCCGCTGTAGACAACGTTCTTTGCCTGCACTTCGGTGTAGCCTTTCTGTACCATCAGATCGTTGATCAGGTTGGTGATGACTTCATCAATAAAGTAGGAGTACGGCGCGCTCTCCGCCTGGGACTGCGTGTGCATGGCGATGCGGTCGTAAACATTGTCGTTCATGGCAATGGTGTATTCTTCTTCGGTGATGTAGCCCTGCTCTTTCATGTTGTTCAGGATCTTGTCGCGGCGCTGCTGGTTTTTCTCCGGGTGGTTTTTCGGATTATATGCCGTCGGCGCCTTTGGAATTGCGGCAAGAACGGCGCATTCAGAGAGCGTCAGATCTTTTGCATCCTTTCCGAAATACGTCTGCGCTGCCGTCTGGACACCGTAGCAGCCGGAACCTAAGTTGATCGTATTCAGATAATTTTCCAGAATAACGTCTTTGGCGTTTTCACCCTCTGCAGTCAGTGTTTTTTCCAGCTTCAGCGCCAGGTACTGTTCCTGGATCTTCCGCTTGAAGCTCTGCATCCGCGTCTCTTCCATCCAGTCAGTGAAAACATTGTTTTTTAAGAGCTGCTGTGTGATCGTGCTGGCACCCTCGGTAAAATGAAAGCCGTGGCTGACGCCGACAACGAAAGCACGGATGATACCGCTCGGATCGATGCCGTTGTGCTCATAAAAACGGGCATCCTCAACCGCGACGATCGCGTGCTGCATATCGAGCGGAATCTCCTCAATCGAAATCGAGACACGGTTTCCCTGAGCCCCGGTCAGCTTCTGTACCTGGTTGCCGTCAGCATCGTAGATAAACGACGCGTTGCCGAGCGGCATGATATTTGCCTCCGAGATATCAGGGGCACTGTCAATCACGCCGCGGACAGCGCCGATCACAAGCCCGGCACCGCAGACGAGAACGACAAGAAGAAGACAGAACGCGATGCGCAGCGCCGTCACGCCGGCCGTCTTTTCAATCTTTCCGTAATGGGACCGCAGATCTTCACGTTTGTCTTCCAGATGACTTTTTCCAAAGTGCATATAGAAAATCCTCCTTATGTCATGTTCATGCAAAACTGATTTAGTTCAGTAATCAATGGTGTTCCTGCCCTGCAAAAAGCAGGGTATACTTATTTTTATTATACCAAACAAAGGGCTGGAATAAAAGTATTTCTGAAAAGAATGCTGATTTTTCAGAAATGATATGGTAAGATAGGTACATATTTGGATGAAGGAGTAAGGACATATGATCGATCAGTTTCGGACGGTTTACCGGGGTGGAACCGGGGAAATCGTGGAGAAGAAATCACGTTTTATTGCAACGGTGCGTCTGGTGGAATCTGAGGAGGAGGCACTTTCCTGCCTGGAAGCTCTGCGGAAAAAATACTGGGATGCGCGGCATAACTGTTTTGTGTATATTATTGGAGAAAATCAGGAGACGGTGCGCTGCAGCGATGACGGGGAGCCTTCCGGCACGGCAGGGCGGCCGATGCTCGATGTGGTACAGGGAGCAGGCCTCCGCAATGTGCTTGTTGTGGTGACGCGGTATTTCGGCGGTACGCTGCTGGGAACGGGCGGCCTGGTGCGCGCGTACTCGCAGGCGGTGCAGGAGGGGCTGGCAAACAGTGTTCTGATTGACGAGATCTGCGGCGTGCGGCTGTTGATTGAGACGGATTACAACGGCATCGGTAAAATCCAGTATCTGCTCGGCCAGCGGGGGATTCCGATTCTGGAATCCGAGTACACCGATCAGGTGAAAATCCGCGTTCTCGTTCCGAAAACGGAGGTGGACCGTCTCTGCGCGGAGATTACCGAGGGGACGAACGGAAAGGCAAAACTGGAAAAAGAAGAGGAGCTGTACTTTGCGCAGAACGACGGAGAGCTGATCTTCGGGGATGAGCTGACGCAGTATAAGAATCTGGAGGCAGAAGAATTAGGATAAAGGAGGATGCGACATGAGGTTTCCGGAAAATCTGAAAAAGGGCGGAACGATCGGCTTTGTGGCACCATCGTTTGGATGTACGACAGAGCCATACAAGTCCGCGTTTGCAAATGCACAGAAAAAATGGAAAGAGATGGGATATCAGCTGGATCTTGGGCCAAACTGCTATGCAGAGCACGGCATCGGAATCAGCGCGGCACCGGAGGAGTGCGGAAAAGAGCTGACGGAATATTATGTCAGTGAGAAGAATGACTGTCTGATTTCCTGCGGCGGCGGAGAGCTGATGTGCGAGGATCTCGATTACGTGGATTTTGAAAAGATCAGAAAGGCACCGGAGAAATGGTATCTCGGCTATTCTGACAATACGCATTTTACGTATCTTCTGCCGACCATCTGCGATACGGCGGCTGTTTACGGTCCGTGTGCGAGTGATTTCGGCATGGAGCCGTGGCATAAATCCGTAGCGGATGCGTTTGGCGTACTGACGGGAGAAGTGCGTACCGTCCGCGGCTATGAGGGATGGGAAAGAGACGATGCGAAGGGCAGAAGCGAGGAAAATCCGTATCTGCCGTACCAGATTACAGAACCGCGCGTTCTGCGCCGCTTCCCGGATGCGGACAGTGCATTTGAGGGACGACTCATCGGCGGCTGTCTCGACTGTCTCGTCAATATTCTTGGAACGAAGTACGACGGAACGGTTGATTTTGTGGAAAAATATAAAGAGGACGGTTTTGTCTGGTTTCTGGAAGCGTGCGATCTGAACGTCTTTGCGATCCGCCGCGCAATCTGGCAGATGGAGCACGCCGGCTGGTTCCAATATGTGAAAGGCTTTCTGATTGGCCGCCCGCTGCAGTTCGGACAGAAATTCGGGGAACTCGACCAGTACCGCGCCGTGACGGATCTGCTTGGAAAATACAACGTGCCGATCGTGATGGATCTCGACATCGGACACCTTCATCCGGCGATGCCGCTGATCGTCGGAAGTTATGCGAAGGTGGCCGTGGAAGGAAATGAGATTGAAATTAAGATGGAGTGCCGTTAGAACGCTTTTGAAAAATATTTTCTCGAGCGGCAGGGCAGAGCCTGTGGGAAAATGTCTGCGCGCGTAGAAGAACTATCGGCGCATCCGGCAGATGCCGCGGAGCTTTTTGACATCGAGAATCGTGACCGTGCCGCGGGAGAGTGCGACGATGCCGTCTTTCTCGAACGACTTTAAGGTGCGGGAAACGACCTCTCTGGCACTGCCGAGGTTCCGCGCGATCTGCTCGTGCGTGGTGGAGAGCACCGGGGAACCGGTGCGGATGCGTTCATCCTCGAGATATCCGGCAAGGCGCTGGTCAAGCCGCGTAAAGAGAAGCTGGCCCATCGCCCACATGACTTCGGAAAAATGCTCCGTTGTTTCCCGGTAAATGTAGTTTTCAACGTAAATATTCTGATTCAACAGTCTGCGGAACGTGCTGGCCGGAGTGATGAGAACTTTCGTCTCCTCCTCGGCCTCAATCAGAATATCAAAGCTGATTTCCTGCATCGCACAGGAGGCAGACAGCGTGCAGACTTCGCCGGGACCGGTGGTAAACAGGGTAATTTCCCGCTGCTCGCCGGACTGGATAAAGATGCGGAGCTTGCCGGAGAGGACAAGCAGAACGCCGAGACAGTCATCGTCACAGCTGTAGAGAAAATCGCCGCGCTGATACGTCGTCAGGACGGAAGAGAGCACGAGTGTCTGCTGTTCATCGGCGGTAAGCTTTGAATAAAATGGATAATGCTCCTGAAAACAGGATTCCAGAAAAGATGACATAAATAAAACTCCTTTCGGAAGAAGAACGTTCTTTTGTAAACTACGGCAGCAGCCGTTTCTTCCATGATAGAAAAGAACAGAAAGAAATGCAAGAAAAAACGTATCGGTTTTTGTGCCGATACGTTTTTTCTTGCATTTCCAATATTACGCTGTTTATTTTACAGAGTTAATCAGTTCTTCTAGCTCCTCATAGGAAACGGCGCCGACGTTTTTCTTTACGAGCTCGCCGTTTTTGAAGAAAGCGAGGGACGGAACGCTCATGACTTTAAAGGATCTTGCCAGCTCCGGTGCTTCGTCAACGTCTACTTTGTAGAACTGGATCTCCGGCATATCCTCAGCTGCCTCTTCGATGACCGGGGCGAGCATTTTGCACGGTCCGCACCAGGTAGCAAAGAAATCAACAACGGCAACGCCAGGTGCTGCCTGCAGAGCTTTTTCGAAGTTTTTGGATGTAACATGAATTAATGACATAATAGAAGTCCTCCTTTTTATTGTACGGGTAATTCCCGGTAACTGTTTTTCTGTTGTGACTGTAGAATATCACAGCAGAACGGGAAGTTCTGTGACTAAGTCACAAAACTATCTGGGTTCTTTTCCCTGGCGGAAACATTCGATCATTTCGCCGGTCAGGCTGATGAGATTTGGCGTTTCGGGCAGGGAACCGCGGTCAAACCATTCGGCAGTGGAGAGCTCGTCGCGGTCGAGGGTGATGGATGGATCGCCGTCTACATCGCAATAGAAGCCGGCAAGCAGCGAACCGCTGAAGGACCATGGCTGACTCTTATAGTATCTCAGATTTTTGACTTTCAATCCGACTTCCTCCATAACCTCGCGGTGCACCGTCTGTTCCAGTGTCTCGCCGACTTCTGTATAACCTGCGACGAGGGCATAGGAACGGTGGCTGCTGTGGGATGGCGCATACTTCGTGAGCAGCAGGCGGTCGCCATCAGTGATGGCGACAATGACGCTTGGGCAGATCACCGGATAGGAGAGTGCGCCGCAGGACGGGCACTGCATCGCACGTTCATTTCCGGGCGCGTGCATCTTGGTTCCGCAGCGGCCGCAGTAGGTGTGGTCTGTGTACCAGGTGTGGATCTGGTAGCCGGTGATGCCGGCGAATCCGAGCCATCCCGGAACGGCGCGGCGCAGAATCAGTGTGTTTTCATATTTCCAGATATCAAATTCCGAAAGCTGCGGGCGGCGCAGTTCATAGTAATTGGTTTCGTCGATACGGAACAGAAATTTTGCTTTTTCCCGGATTTCCGGGAAAACAGGTGCAATTTCTGCAATCGAAGGATAGCGGATCTGCGGATCTTCAAAATTGCACAGAATTGTGTGATGACCGTAGATGAAAACGAGATCGGTATCGTTCGGTGTGGAAGGGTGGTAATCTACATAATATTTATGCGGAGCGATATCCTGAATCATAAGAACTCCTTTCCTTGGTAAAAAAAGTTTTTGATAAAACAAAAAACCGAAATTCCTGTGAAGAAATTTCGGTAATAAAAAGAGCGCGAGACGGGATTCGAACCCGCGACCCCAACCTTGGCAAGGTTGTACTCCACCCCTGAGCCACTCGCGCATATACATCCTTTTGGATGAAGCGGGTGATGGGAATCGAACCCACGTATCCAGCTTGGAAGGCTGGTGTTCTACCATTGAACTACACCCGCAGATGATGGGCACTGATTTTTTTTCTCTGTCTTGTTGACTGCCGTGCCTCACTGACAAAACGTATTCTACAGGAAAGATGAGAAAAAGTCAACCCCTTTTTTGAAAAAAATTAAAAAATTTTCAAAACACTGAAAAAGGAGAAAATTCAGGGTGAAAGGGGCGTGAAAATGTCCGCAAAGATCAGCCTTGTTCCAGAACGGGAAATGTACTATAATAGAAAAACGGAAAAGCAAAAAAGGGGGAATTTCCCTATGCAGGAAAATGGAACAGAACTTCTGGTTTGCTGCACCGGTTGTCAGAGCTGTATGCCGTGCATGGTAAAAATCAACATCCCGGGTTTGTTTGCGCTTTACAACCGGACAGCGACGGAAGGCGTCGAAGCGGTTCGTGCAGAGTATGAGCGTCAGGACAAACGTGCCGATGACTGCATCAACTGTTATCGCTGTGAAAAGCAGTGCCCGCAGCACCTCGGGATCGGCATTCTGATGCAGGATATTGCGGAAACCTTCGGAGAATAGGAAAAAAGGAGCATCTGTGCAATTTAAAGAAGCATTCTAATCTTTCTATAAAATATTTTGGGAAAAACTGGACTTATCTGAAAAATTTGATATAATAGAAAGGTAATGACAGGGAAATTTTACGCTAAGATCTGGAAAGAGAGGCCCTGTCAATTCTTATGGGAGGAAAAATACATGGATGCCATTGATTATAAGATTCTGAAGATATTGCAGAAAAATGCCCGCGAGACGGCTTCCAATATCAGCAAAGAGATTCATTTATCGGTTTCTGCAGTCATCGAGAGAATCCGTAAAATGGAAGAAACCGGAGTGATTAAAGAATACACCATTATTGTAGACGAAAAGAAAACGGGAAATGAGATGACCGCGCTGATGGAAGTCAGCCTGGAGCATCCGAAGTTCTTTGACAGTTTTGCAGATGCGATCCAGAAACTGGAGTACATCGTATCCTGCTATTATCAGACTGGAGATTTTGATTTGATTATCCGCATTTCCTGTCACTCATCCGACGAACTCGAAGAAATCCACCGCCAGGTGATGAGCCTTCCGGGCGTTGATGCGACAAGAACGCATGTAGTGCTGAAAAATGTAAAAAATATCTATTCCGCCATCCGCAGACCGGACAAATAAAAACCGGCACAGCCGGAATCTGATACGAGAGCGTGTCTGAAAATAATCCGAAAGAGTTTTCAGGCACGTTTTGGCGTTTCAGAAAAAGTACGGAAAGAAAGAAGGAAAAAAGTGAACAGATACTTACGCTGTTATGCAGAGATTTCACTCGAAGCGATCGGGCATAACATCAGAGAAGTGAAAAAAAGACTACCGGAGGGCGTGAAACTCCTTGGCGTTGTAAAAGCGAACGCCTACGGCCACGGTGCCGTTCCAGTAGCATCCTATCTGGAAAACCAGGTTGATTATTTTGCAACCGCAACCATCGAGGAGGCTGTCGAGCTCAGAGAAAACGGCATTTCCGCGCCGATCCTGATTCTCGGCTACGTGTCCCCGTCCCAGTACGGCGACCTTGTGGAATACGACATCACTCAGACGATCGACAGCTACGCACAGGCACTTGCCCTCGAAAAAGAGGCAGCACGCCAGAACCGGAAAGCAAAAGCACACCTTGCGGTCGATACCGGCATGACGCGGATCGGCTTCCAGGTGACGGAGCACGATGCGGATGAGGCGGCAAAAATCGCGGATCTTCCGCACATCGAGCTGGAAGGTATGTTTACGCATTTCTCCTGCGCCGATCAGGAAGACAAGACGTACTGTTCGATGCAGATGGAAAAATATGATAAGATGACGGCACTTTTAGCAGAGCGCGGCGTGACGATTCCGCTTCGCCATATCTGCAACTCCGCCGGAATCATGGAATTTGACGATCACCGCTTTGAGATGGTGCGTTCCGGTATCATCACCTACGGCATTTACCCATCCGAGGAGGTAAAAAAAGAGCGCCTCGATCTGATCCCGGCGCTTTCATGGAAGAGCCATGTCATCCATGTGAAGGAAGTCGGCCCGGGCATCGGCGTCAGCTACGGTGCCACGTATGTGACCGAGAAACCGATGACACGGATCGCAACTGTTTCAGCCGGCTATGCAGACGGCTATCCGAGAGCTCTCTCGAACCAGGGCTGTGTGCTGATCCACGGGAAAAAAGCACCGATCATCGGAAGAATCTGTATGGATCAGATGATGGTGGACGTGACCGACATCCCGGATGTGCAGGTGGAGGACGTTGTAACGCTTGTCGGAACCGACGGGGATGAGACCATCACGATCGAAGAGATCGCCAACCCGGCGGCACGTTTCGATTACGAGATGCTCTGCGATATCAGCAGCCGTGTAACAAGGGTTTATAAATAGTTATCCAAAATAGAAAAATCAAAGTCTCCGAAGACGGAAAAAAGCAGAATCTGCTGACCGTTTCGGAGACTTTTTTTGTGTTGGAACAGGTTTTCTGGATTATTTAACCGGTGCGGGTTGACAGGCGGTGCCGGAGTATGGTAGGATACCAATTAGTTTAGCGTAGTACAGTGATAACATGATCACGTAGAAAAGGAGAAGATTATTATGAAAAAGAAAATGGTTAGCATTTTGACAGCAGCCTTTTGTGTATCTGCCCTGCTGGCTGGCTGCGGCTCCGCAGACACAGCAAAAACATCTGCCTCATCAGCAGGAGCAGCATCCTCTTCCGCAGACGGAATGACAACCTTTACCGTGGGCTTCGATGCAGAATACCCGCCGTACGGCTACATGGACGATGAGACCGGCGATTACACCGGATTTGACCTGGAGCTCGCCGAGGCAGTCTGCGAGATTTACGGCTGGAAGCTGGTAAAAACCCCGATCAACTGGGATGCGAAAGATACCGAGCTGAATTCTGGTGCGATTGACTGCATCTGGAACGGCTTTACCATGAACGGCAGAGAGGACGATTACACCTGGTCCGATCCGTACGTGGACAACAGCCAGGTGATGGTCGTATCTGAGAATTCCGGCATCAACAGCCTGTCCGATCTGGCAGGAAAGACGGTCGGTGTGCAGGCAGCATCCGCAGCACTCGATCTTTTACAGAGTGAGGAAGAAGGCGGTCAGAAAGAACTCGCCGATACTTTCGCCGCTCTGCAGCAGTTCCCGGATTACAACAATGCGTTTGTAGAGCTTCAGGCAGGTTCCATCGATGCGGTTGCCATGGATATCGGCGTTGCCAAATATCAGCTGGAAAGCCGCGGAGAAGGATACAAAATCCTCGACGAGCACCTGAACTCTGAGAAATATGCGATCGGATTCAAAAAAGGAAATACCGAGCTCTGCGATAAAGTAAACGAAGGCCTGCAGCAGGTTCTGGCCGACGGAACATTCGACAAGCTCGCAGAAAAATACGGAATCGCAGACATGGTGTGTCTGGAGAAAAAAGGAGAGTAAAGCAGCATGAAGTTGTCCATAATTCTATCACAGCTTAGTACCGGAATGGCGGGAACGATCTCGATATTTGTCCTGACGCTCGTATTTTCTCTGCCGCTCGGTCTGCTGATCGCCTTCGGGCGTATGTCGAAAAACCGGATTGTGAGCGGAATTTTCCGGCTCTATATCTCCCTGATGCGCGGCACGCCTCTGATGCTGCAGCTCATGGTGGTTTACTTCGGACCGTTCTATCTGTTCGGTATGAACATAGGAAAATGGCGCTTTCCGGCGATTATCACCGGATTTGCCTTAAACTACGGCGCCTATTTTGCAGAAATCTACCGCTCCGGCATCGTTTCGATGGATCGTGGACAGTACGAGGCAGCAAAGCTTCTTGGTTATTCGAAGGGACAGACGTTTGTCCGCATTATTCTGCCGCAGGTTGTGAAACGGATTCTGCCGGCGATCACCAATGAGGTGATTACGCTGGTCAAGGATACGTCGCTGGCCTTTTCCATTTCCTATGTGGAAATGTTCACGATCGCAAAACAGATCGCGGCGGCCAAGACCACGATGGTTCCGTTCGTCGCCGCCGGTATTTTCTACTACATCTTCAATTTTGTCGTGGCGTGGGTGATGGAACTTTTGGAAAAGAAATTTTCTTATTATCATTAACTATAGAAGAGAGCGGAAAACGATATGATTTATCTGGAAATGAACCATGTAAGAAAGAGCTTTGGGGATCTCGAAGTGTTAAAAGATATTTCCCTCAAAGTAGAAGAGGGCGAGGTGCTCTCGATCATCGGCCCGTCGGGATCGGGAAAATCGACACTGCTGCGGTGCGCGGCAATGCTTGAAACGATGGACGGCGGTGATCTGGCGTACCTTGGCAAGCAGGCAGTTACAATGGAAAACGGAAAATCCGTCTATGCGAAGCCTGCCGTACTACGGAAAATACAGGAGAATTTTGGAATGGTATTCCAGAGTTTCCATCTGTTTCCTCATTATAATGTTATGAAAAATCTCTGCGATGCGCCGATCCATGTACAGAAGCGAAACCGCGCGGAGGTGGAAGCACAGGCGGAAGAGCTGCTTGGAAAAATGGGTCTGACCGGAAAGGAAAAGGCGTATCCGTGTCAGCTTTCCGGTGGCCAGTGTCAGAGAGTTGCGATTGCGCGCGCGCTGATGCTGAAACCGAAGGTGCTCTTTTTCGATGAGCCGACATCGGCACTCGATCCGGAGCTGACAGGCGAAGTTTTAAAGGTCATCAAATCTCTTGCGGAGATGAACATGACGATGGTGATCGTTACCCACGAGATGAATTTTGCCCGGGAGATTTCCAACCGCATCATCTTTATGGACCAGGGCGTGATCGCCGTGGAAGGAACGCCGGACGAAGTCTTCGATTCCGAAAATGCCAGAATGCAGGGCTTTTTGGGAAAATTTCGTGAGAAGTAACGACGTTGCACTTGCCTAAAAAAACAACATGCGTTATACTAGAGCGTGGTTGAAACGTATTTCAAACACGCTCTTTATACGCCCCGTTCTGTTTTTGGGGATGAAAAAGAGCGGGGATAAAAGAGAAACCGAATACACATTTTGACAAGAAAAGGAGAATCGTGTCTATGAGCGGAACTGACAGATATGTAAGCCCTCTTTCCGAACGTTATGCAAGCAAGGAGATGCAGTACATCTTCTCCCCGGATATGAAATTCCGTACCTGGAGAAAGTTATGGATTGCGCTGGCTGAGACAGAAAAAGAACTGGGACTTTCTATTACAGATGAGCAGATCGAAGAACTGAAAGCAAATGCCGAGAACATCAACTACGATGTGGCAAAAGAAAGAGAGAAAGTCTGCCGTCATGACGTAATGTCCCATGTGTATGCCTACGGCGTACAGTGTCCGAAAGCAAAAGGAATCATCCATCTGGGAGCAACCAGCTGCTACGTAGGCGACAATACCGATATCATTGTCATGAACGAAGCCTTAAAGCTGGTGAAGAAAAAACTGGTGAACGTTATCGCTGAGCTGGCAAAATTTGCGGATACCTACAAAGACCAGCCGACCCTTGCCTTCACCCACTTCCAGCCGGCACAGCCGACCACCGTCGGAAAACGTGCAACCCTGTGGATGCAGGAGTTCTTAATGGACCTTGAAGATCTCGAGTACGTACAGAGCACCTTAAAACTGCTCGGATCCAAAGGAACGACAGGAACCCAGGCAAGCTTTTTAGAGCTGTTTGACGGAGATCAGGAGACGATCGACAAGATTGATCCTATGATCGCTGAAAAAATGGGCTTCAAGAACTGCTATCCTGTTTCCGGACAGACGTATTCCAGAAAAGTCGATACGAGAGTATTAAACGTTCTGGCAGGCATTGCGGCAAGCGCAACAAAATTCTCCAACGACATCCGTCTTCTGCAGCACTTAAAAGAAGTTGAGGAGCCGTTCGAGAAAGGACAGATCGGATCTTCCGCCATGGCATACAAGAGAAATCCGATGAGAAGCGAGCGTATCGCATCCCTGTCCCGTTATGTGATCACCGATGCATTAAATCCGGCCATCACCTCTTCTGTACAGTGGTTTGAGAGAACCCTCGATGACTCTGCAAACAAGAGACTTTCCATTCCGGAAGGCTTCCTTGCCATCGACGGTATCCTGGATCTGTGCATGAACGTCGTAGACGGACTTGTGGTTTATCCAAAGGTTATCTTAAAACACATGATGGCAGAGCTTCCGTTTATGGCAACTGAGAATATCATGATGGATGCGGTAAAAGCAGGCGGCGACCGTCAGGAGCTGCATGAGAGAATCCGCGAGCTGTCCATGATCGCCGGAAAACATGTCAAAGAGGAAGGCCGCGACAACGATCTTCTGGATCTGATCGCAGCGGATGAGATGTTCCATCTGACCAAAGAAGAGCTGGAAAAGACGATGGATCCGTCCAAATACACAGGCCGCGCATCCGTACAGGTTGACGCATTCCTGAAGAACGTAGTTAATCCGGTGCTTGAGGCAAACAAAGAGGCACTTGGCATGACTGCGGAAATCAACGTCTGATGCGTTTGATAAACAGAAATAATAAAAAAACAAATTTTATAAGTAATAATAAGTTTTACTTATGAAGAAAACATGGTATACTATGCATGAACGGCCGAAACAAAGAGGCCGCAAGTATACGTTGAATTAGGAGGATGTCACATGATTAAGGCAGTAGTAGGAGCAAACTGGGGAGACGAGGGAAAAGGTAAGATTACCGATATGCTCGCAAAAGAGGCAGACATTATTGTCCGTTTCCAGGGTGGTGCGAATGCAGGCCATACCATTGTAAACAACTATGGAAAGTTTGCACTTCATACCCTTCCATCCGGCGTATTTTACAGCCACACAACAAGCGTAATCGGAAACGGTGTTGCACTCAATATTCCGGTTCTGATCAAAGAGTTAAATGAGATCGTTTCGAAGGGAGTGCCGGCACCGAAGATCAAAATTTCCGACCGTGCACAGATGGTAATGCCGTACCACATCCTGTTCGATCAGTATGAGGAAGAGCGTCTGGGCGGAAAATCCTTTGGTTCCACCAAATCCGGTATCGCTCCGTTCTACTCAGATAAATATGCAAAAATCGGTTTCCAGGTAAACGAGTTGTTCGACGATGAGCACCTGAAAGAGAAACTGAAATCCGTATGCGAAACCAAGAACATTCTGCTCGAGCATCTGTATCACAAACCGCAGTTAAATCCGGATGAGATCTATGCAGAGCTGATGGAATACAAAAAAATGGTTGAGCCATACGTATGTGATACTTCCGCATTCCTGTGGAACGCGATTCAGGAAGGCAAGGAGATCCTGCTTGAGGGTCAGCTTGGTTCCTTAAAAGACCCGGATCACGGAATTTACCCGATGGTAACTTCTTCTTCCACACTGGCCGGCTACGGCGCAGTAGGAGCAGGTGTTCCGCCATATGAAATCAAGAAAATCGTAACCGTATGCAAAGCTTACTCCAGCGCAGTAGGAGCAGGTGCTTTCGTTTCCGAGATCTTCGGCGATGAGGCAGATGAGCTCAGAAGACGCGGCGGAGACGGCGGAGAGTTCGGTGCAACCACAGGCCGCCCGAGACGTATGGGATGGTTCGACTGTGTTGCTTCCCGTTACGGCTGCAGAATGCAGGGTACCACCGATGTAGCGTTCACCGTACTTGACGTACTTGGCTATCTGGATGAGATTCCGGTCTGCACAGCATACGAAGTAGACGGAAAAGAAATCCACGATTTCCCGAACACCAGCATTCTTGAGAAAGCAAAACCGGTGCTGAAAACGCTTCCGGGCTGGAAATGCGATATCCGCGGCATCAAGAAATATGAGGAACTGCCGGAAAACTGCAGAAACTACATCGAGTTTGTAGAGAAAGAAATCGGATTCCCGATCACCATGATCTCCAACGGGCCGGGAAGAGACGATATCATTTACCGCAACAAATAATTCAGGCGGTTTTTAGAGGATTTTTATGAAAAAAGCAGGACAGCTTCTCGCAGTTCTGACAGCGGCTTCCGTGCTGCTGTCGGGCTGTGAGAAGTTAAAAGATGTGACAACGACATCTGTCTATGTGAGCAAAAATGGTGTTGTGACAGAAGCCATTGTGGAAGATTACAGCAAAGACGATGATTACACGGAAGACGAACTGAAGGTCTTTGTGGAGGATGACATCAAAAAATTCACAGAGGAGCGCGGCGATGCGGATTCCGTGAAGCTGGAAAAATGCCAGATCAAAGAGGACAAGGTGGAGATCCGGATGGAATACGGAGATTACCAGTCCTACGCGGATTATCACGGAGCAGAATTTTTCGCAGGCACGCTGGATGAGGCAGAAGAAGCGGGATATGATTTTTCCGCTTCCTTTGTCGATTCTAAAGGCAATGAGGTTTCAGTCGAAGATGCGGTCAAAGGCGTTAAGCATGTACGCGTGATTGTCTGCGAGGAGCCGCTGGAAATCGTAACGGAAGATCCGGTGCTCTGCGTTTCCGGTACAGCCGTGATCAAAGGAAAAAACACGGTGGATACGGCCGGCGAGTGGACCACAAAGTCCACAGAGAGTGCTTCTGCGTCATCATCAGAGCAGACTAAGACAGAAGAAACAGAGCAGGAATATGAGCAGGACGTTCTTCTTGCCAGTCCTGTTATTGTTGTTTATGGTAAGTAAACAAATAAAATAGAGGAGTAACTAACTATGGAAAAGACAATGGACAAAATTGTGGCAGTAGCAAAATCCAGAGGTTTTGTATATCCGGGTTCCGAAATCTACGGCGGCCTGGCAAATACCTGGGATTACGGCCCGCTCGGTGTTGAACTGAAAAACAACGTGAAAAAAGCATGGTGGCAGAAATTCGTCATGGAGAGCCCGCACAACGTAGGCGTTGACTGTGCGATCCTGATGAACCCGCAGACATGGGTAGCTTCCGGTCATCTCGGCGGATTTTCCGATCCTCTGATGGACTGTAAGGAATGCCATGAGCGTTTCCGTGCAGATAAACTGATCGAGGATTTCTGTGAGGAAAAAGGCATCGAAATCGAAGGCGGCAGCGTAGATGCATGGTCTCAGGAAGAGATGAAAAACTTTATTGAAGAGCATCAGATTCCGTGTCCGTCCTGCGGAAAACACAACTTTACCGATATCCGTCAGTTCAACCTGATGTTCAAAACCTTCCAGGGTGTTACAGAGGATGCGAAGAACACCGTATATCTTCGTCCGGAGACTGCACAGGGTATCTTCGTAAACTTCAAAAACGTACAGCGTACTTCCAGAAAGAAAATTCCGTTCGGAATCGGCCAGATCGGTAAATCTTTCCGTAACGAGATTACACCGGGTAACTTCACCTTCCGTACCCGTGAGTTCGAGCAGATGGAGTTGGAGTTCTTCTGCGAGCCTGGCACCGATCTTGACTGGTTCCAGTACTGGAGAGGCTTCTGCATCAACTGGCTGAAGAGCCTCGGCATGAAAGACGAAGAGATGCGTGCAAGAGACCATTCTCCGGAAGAGCTGTGCTTCTACAGCAAGGGAACAACCGATATCGAGTTCCTGTTCCCGTTCGGATGGGGCGAGCTGTGGGGAATCGCAGACCGTACCGATTACGACCTGACCCAGCATCAGAATGTATCCGGACAGGATATGACCTATTTCGATCCAGAGAAGAACGAGAAATACATCCCGTATGTTATCGAGCCGTCTCTTGGTGCTGACCGTGTCGTTCTGGCATTCCTGTGCAGCGCTTATGACGAGGAAGTTCTCGACGCAGAGAAGAATGATGTTCGTACCGTGATGCATTTCCATCCGGCACTGGCACCGGTAAAAATCGGTGTGCTTCCGCTTTCCAAGAAGCTGAATGAGGGCGCTGAGAAAGTCTTTGCAGAGCTGTCCAAGAAATACAACTGCGAGTTTGATGACCGTGGAAATATCGGAAAACGGTATCGCCGTCAGGATGAGATCGGTACTCCGTACTGCATCACCTACGACTTCGATTCCGAGACCGATGGTGCTGTTACCGTCCGTGACCGTGACACCATGGAGCAGGAGAGAATTAAAATTGAGGATCTCGATGCTTACTTTGCAGATAAATTTACTTTCTAATCTGGCTTTTTAGTCCGGAAAAAGAGTAGAAAAAAAGGATTCCCACTCGCGGGAATCCTTTTTTGTATACTTTGTATTACTCAATAATCGTACCTGTTTTTCCCTGGAATCCGGCGAGTGCGGAATCAATGGAAGTGATGACTGCGGTACGGCCGATGCCTTTCTCGAGGAAAGAAACAGCTGCTTCCATCTTCGGCAGCATGGAGTTTTCTCCGAACTGGCCTTCTGCGATGTATTTCTTCGCGTCAGCAACGGTGATGTGCTCCAGCGGTTTTTCGTCCGGGGTACCGTAGTTGATGGAAACGTTTTCCACGCTGGTCAGGATCATCAGCATGTCTGCGTTCAGCATTTCTGCCATCAGGCCGCTGGTGAGGTCTTTTTCGATGACTGCGGATGCACCCTTTAACTCTTCATTCTGTGGGAGAACCGGGATTCCGCCGCCGCCTGCTGCGATGACAACCTGTCCGGCATCGAGAAGAAGACGGATGGAGTCGATCTCTACGATATCCTGCGGCTTCGGAGCAGCAACGATTCGGCGGTAGCCGTCCTCGGTTTTCGTTACGTAGTTTCCTTTTTCTTCCTCTGCGTCAGCCTCCTCTTTGGTAAGCGTACGGCCGATCAGTTTGACCGGATTGTTGAAGGCATCGTCGTACGGATCTACTTCAACCTGTGTAAGAATCGTGGATGTGGTTTTGAAGATTCCTCTGCGGAGAAGCTCAGCACGGATGGCGTTCTGCAGGTCGTAGCCGATGTAGCCTTCGCTCATAGCGGAGCAGACAGACATCGGGGCTGCGCTGTAGTCGGTGTGCATTTTGCCGAATTCATTCATCGCCATGTGGATCATGCCGACCTGCGGCGCATTGCTGTGGGTGATGACAACATCAGCACCGGCAGCAACGAGATCTGCGATTACTTTTGCGGAACGTTTTACGGCTGCTTTCTGTTCCGGCAGCGTCGTTCCAAGAGCTTTGTGTCCTAGTGCAACAACTATTTTTTTTCTTTTCATTGGAAGATACCTCTCTTTGCAGTTCATAGATTTTGATACGAAAAAACCAGGCATCAATATAGAACTATTATAAAGTTTATGGGGGCAAAAATCAAGAAGAAACCGACATTGCGCACATTGAAATGTTTTTCGGACTATGGTATTCTATAAAAGTATCTGAGTCGTAGGGATTTGAAACGTGAAAGGGAGGTCCCGGCATGAAAAACATGCGCACGTTACAAAAACGGATCGCATATCAGCTCCAGCAGGGCAGTCTGGATGCGGAAGTTACAGGAATCACATGCGACAGCAGAAAAGTACAGCCGCAGAACGTGTTTGTCTGCATCCGCGGAAACAGGATGGACGGGCACGTATATGCAGAAGAAGCAGTCGAGAGGGGCGCTGCTGTCCTGGTTGCGGAGCGGGAACTGGAAGGGATTCCGGAAAAGGTAACCGTACTCGTAGTAAAGGACAGCAGAGAAGCACTCGCACAGCTTTCCTGTGCCTGGGAGGACGATCCGGCGCAGCACCTTGTGACAATCGGAGTGACCGGCACGAAGGGAAAGACGACGACTGCATATATGATTTACGAAATCCTGCGAAAAGCAGGGATCCACGCAGGACTCATCGGAACGATCGAGACGAGGATCGGGGAAAAAAGCATTCCGTCAGAAAATACAACGCCGGAGCCGGTTGTGCTGCAGAAGCTGTTTTCTGAAATGATGCGGGAGGGCTGCACCCATGTTGTAATGGAGGTTTCCTCGCAGGCGGAAAAACAGCACCGGTGTGATGGAATTACGTTTGATTACGGTGTGTTCACCAACATTGGAAACGACCACATCGGCGCCGGGGAGCATGCATCGTTTGCAGAATATCTGTCCTGCAAAAAGAAGCTGCTTCGCACCTGCAGAACCGGAATTGTAAACCGGGATGACAAAAGGTTTCCGGAGATCATAAGGCAGAGCACCTGCCGTCTGGTGACATTCGGATGCAGGGAAAAAGCTGATTTTATGGCAGCAGATGCAGCACTCGATCAGGCGCCCGGCGTGCTCGGTGTCTCATACCGGGTGCAGGGCGCAGCGGATTTTCCGGTACGGGTAGATCTGCCGGGTCTGTTTTCCGTTTCCAACTCGCTTGCCGCCATTGCGGTCTGCGCGCAGATGGGAATCCCGGAAAAGGCGATGCAGGAGGCACTTTCCGCAGTCCGCGTCCGTGGGCGGTGTGAGGCAGTTCCGGTGTATCCGGAAATGACGCTTCTCATTGACTACGCACACAATGCGATGAGTCTCGAAAGCCTGTTAAAGACACTGCGGAAGTACCATCCGAAGCGCCTGATCTGTCTCTTCGGCTGCGGCGGAAACCGCGCGCGGGACCGGAGATTCCAGATGGGAGAGGTGTCGGGGCGTCTGGCGGATCTGACCGTCATCACCTCGGACAATCCGCGGGATGAGGAACCACAGGCGATTCTGGACGATATCCGGACGGGAATCGGGAAAACAGAAGGCGCTTTCGTTGAGATTGCAGACCGTAAGGAGGCGATCCGGTATGTGATCGAAAACCGGCAGCCGGGCGATCTCGTGGTGCTCGCGGGAAAAGGCCACGAAACGTATCAGATCCGGAAGGGGAAACGGTACGAGATGGATGAGCGCGTGCTGATCCGGGAAATACTGGAAGAAAGTAAGGGGAATGTATGAGCAGCGTTTACGCTGATGTAATCGTAGACATCACAAATGAAAAACTGGACCGGACCTTTCAGTACAAGGTTCCGCCGGAACTGACAGGGGAGATCAGTCCGGGAACGGCGGTACAGATTCCGTTTGGAAACGGAAACCGCACGATCACCGGCTATGTGCTTTCCGTCGGAAACGAGCCGAAATATCCGCAGGACCGGATGAAGGCCATCCTTGCGGTACAAAAGGATGCGGCGACTGTAGAGACGAAGCTCATCGCGCTCGCCGCGTGGATGCGTCATACGTACGGATCAACGATGATCCAGGCGTTAAAGACGGTGCTTCCGGTCAAAGTAAAGGCGCGCGGGAAAGAAACCCGCGAAATTGCGCTTCTTGCAGATCCTGCGAGATGTGAGGAGCTGCTGGAAAACTACAGAAAGAAAAATTATAAAGCGAGAATCCGTCTCTTAAACGCGCTGCTGGCCCATCCGGTTCTTCCAGGGCCGGTTGTGAGCAAGGAACTGAAAATCACGGCAGATACGCTGCACGTGATGGAAGAGCAGGGCGTGTTGGAAATCCGCCGTACGAGCACCTGGAGAAATCCGGTATCTGATGCGGCAGGAAGAACAACTGCGGGAAAACCAAACGAACAGCAGCAGGCCGTGGTGGACGGCATTCGAAAGGAATGGGAAGGGCAGAACCGCCCCTGCCTGATCCGCGGTGTGACGGGAAGCGGCAAAACGCTCGTCTATATGGAGCTGATGGAGCGAGTGCTGAAGGAAGGAAAACAGGTGATCGTGCTGATCCCGGAGATTGCGCTGACGTATCAGAACGTGGAGCGGTTCTGCGCACGGTTTGGAACAAGGGTCACGGTGGTCAACTCGCGGATGACACCGTCCGAGCGCGCCGACCAGATGGAGCGCGCGCGGCGCGGGGAGGTCAGTATTATGATCGGTCCGCGTTCCGCACTCTTTGCACCGTTTCCGGATCTGGGGCTGATCGTAATCGATGAGGAGCATGAAACCTCCTATAAAAGTGAAGTGACGCCGCGCTACCATGCAAGGGAGACCGCCGTGCGCCGCGCCGGGCTGGAGCATGCCCATGTGGTGATGGGTTCGGCAACGCCGTCGGTGGATGCTTCTTACGCCTGCGAGACGGGAGCGTACGCGCTGTTCCGGATGGATGCGCGGTACGGAAATGCAGCACTTCCGTCCGTATGGATCGCGGATATGCGGGAAGAATTACAGATGGGAAATCGTTCGATTCTGTCCGGAAAACTGCGGGAAGAGATCGAAAAACGGCTTGAAAAAAAGGAACAGGTTGTACTGTTTCTGAACCGCAGAGGCTATGCGGGCTTCGTCTCATGCCGTGCATGCGGCCATGTGATGAAGTGCCCGCACTGCGATGTATCACTGACAGCACACAATAACGGAAAGCTCGTCTGCCATTACTGCGGTTATGAAACACCGCAGGTACATGCGTGCCCGTCGTGCGGTTCCCCGTATATCGGCGGCTTCCGCGCCGGTACGCAGCAGATTGAGCAGAACGTGAAAAAGCTGTTTCCAAAGGCACGCGTTCTTAGGATGGACGGCGACACGACAAAAACGAAAAACAGTTATGAAGAAATCCTGTCCTCATTTGCGGCGGGGGAGGCCGATATCCTGATTGGAACCCAGATGATCGTAAAAGGCCACGATTTCCCGAATGTCACGCTGGTGGGAGCGCTGGCGGCGGATCTCTCCCTGAATGCAGTCGATTACCGTGCCGGGGAGCGTACGTTCCAGCTGCTGACGCAGGCAGTCGGCCGCGCCGGAAGAGGCGAAAAGCCGGGAATGGCAGTCATTCAGACGTACCATCCCGAACATTACAGCATTCAGACGGCGGCAGAGCAGGATTACGGGACATTTTACGAGAAAGAAATGGACTACCGCCGTCTGATGGGATATCCCCCGGCGGCGGAGCTTCTGGCGATCCACGGAGCCGGGGAGGATGAAGCGCATCTGACGCAGGCGATGGAATACATTCGCAGATATCTCATCCGCATCCGGGGAAACCGCGAAGTCCAGATCATCGGCCCGGCAAGTGAGGCAGTGTCGAAAATCAATGACCTGTACCGCATGGCCGTGTATGTACGCGCGCCGCAGGAAGAGGTGCTGGCAGGGCTGCGGGAAAAACTGGAGCGGTATATCGAGATTAACAAAGGCTTCCGTACCGTTTATTTACAGTTTGACTTCAGCAGAAAGTATTAGTTTTTTCATACTGTTTACACATAGATTATTTATAATAGAAGAGCAAAAGAAAGGAAAAGAATTATGGCAATCAGAGAAATCAGAGTCGTAGGCGACCGCGTATTAACGAAAAAATGCAGACCGGTGGAGAAGATGACACCAAGAATCAGCGAGCTGATCGACGACATGTTTGACACCATGTATGAGGCAAACGGTGTCGGCCTTGCCGCACCGCAGGTCGGCATCTTAAAGAGAATCGTAGTCATGGATGTGGATGGAACCCCACATCTTCTGATCAATCCGGAAATCCTGGAGACTTCTGGAAGCCAGACAGGAGCAGAAGGATGCTTAAGCCTTCCGGGAAAATCCGGTACAGTAACCCGTCCGAATTACGTAAAGGTAAGAGCACTGGACCGCGACATGCAGCCGTTTGAACTGGAGGGAACAGAACTTCTTGCCCGCTGCATCTGCCACGAGTGTGATCACCTCGACGGACATATGTATACAGAAAAAGTAGAAGGCGAACTCTGGGACAACACGTACGATGAGTATGAGGAGTACGAGGACGAAGAGTAAGTCTTAAAATAAAGGAGATGACTTCAGATGAAAGTGGTATTTATGGGAACCCCGGATTTCTCCGTGGGAACACTTGAGGCACTCGTGGAGGCCGGTTATGAGATCACAGGCGTTGTGACCCAGCCGGACAAACCGAAGGGCCGCGGAAAACAGATGATGCCGACACCGGTGAAAGAGGCAGCCGAAAAACACGGCCTTCCGGTCTATCAGCCGCGCCGCGTGCGGGATGCAGAGGCGATCGAGGAAATCCGGAAAATGGAGCCGGATGTGATCGTTGTCGTTGCATTCGGCCAGATTATTCCAAAAGAGATTTTGGATATGCCGAAATACGGATGCATCAACGTTCATGCATCCCTGCTTCCGGCTTACCGCGGAGCAGCGCCGATCCAGTGGGCTGTCATGAACGGCGATGAAGTGAGCGGCGTAACCATTATGAAGATGGATGAAGGCCTCGACACAGGCGATATGCTGACGAAAGTGGAAGTTCCGCTTGCAGCAGATGAGACCGGCGGCAGTCTCTTTGACAAGCTCGCCGCAGCCGGAGCAAAACTTCTGGTGGAGACACTTCCAAAACTTGAAAAAGGCGAAGTGACACCGGAAAAACAGCCGGAGATAAGCACCACAGAGTATGCGCGGATGATCAAAAAAGAAGACGGAAAGATCGACTGGACGAAGAGTGCCGTTGAGATCGAACGTCAGATCCGTGCGATGAGCCCGTGGCCGAGTGCTTTTACAAAAGTAAACGGAAAGAACCTGAAAATCTGGGATGCCAAAGTCATTGCAATGTTCGGCGGCGATCTGTTCTCGAAAATTCCGGGACAGAATCCGACGAAAAGTGCCGGAAAAGTCTGGGTGGCAGATGAGACAGGCCTCCATGTAAAGACGGGAGACGGCATTCTGGTGATCGAGGAGCTGCAGCTCGAAGGAAAGAAACGGATGAAAGCCGCCGATTTCCTGCGCGGCTATGCGATCGAGCCGGGTACCAGACTTGGCGAATAAAAGAGAAAAAGCAACCTGAAGTTGAGGCGGGGAACGGCACAGCGGTGTGATGGCTGCTGTGCCTGAGAAAAAAGGAGAAAAACGATATGGGACTTTTTTATGACAGTACGTATCTGCTGGTGATTCTTGCCGCACTGATTTCCATGGCGGTATCCGCCCGCATGAACACGATTTTCAGCAAATATCAGACCGTCCGCTCGTACAGCGGCATGACGGGACGCGAGGCGGCGATGCGCATTCTGCATCAGGACGGCATCTACGATGTGACCGTCCGCCACGTATCTGGTAAACTGACCGACCACTATGATCCGCGGACAAAAACCGTGAATTTATCGGATGCGGTTTACGATTCAACCTCGGTCGCAGCGATCGGCGTCGCAGCGCATGAGTGCGGCCATGCCGTACAGCACAATACGGATTACGTGCCGCTGAAAGTAAGAAGCGCCATTGTTCCGGCAGCGAACCTTGGATCCCAGCTTTTCTGGCCGCTGTTCCTGATCGGACTGATTTTCAGCCTTCCGATGCTTGTGAAAGCCGGGATCTGGCTGTTTGTGCTGGCACTGGCATTCCAGGTGGTAACACTTCCGGTCGAGTTCGATGCGTCGAGAAGAGCATTAAAAATGCTCAGTGAGGGCGGTATGGTGACAGAGACGGAACACGACGGAGTCAAGAAAGTACTCTGGGCTGCAGCCATGACATACGTGGCAGCGGTGATCGGTTCTCTGCTGCAGCTGCTCCGGCTGCTGATTTTATCCGGAGCATTTAGGAGAAATGATGACTGATACAATCAATACAAGAGAGCTGATTATGAACATTCTGCTTGAGATGGACAGGGAGAAAACGCCCTGCCATCTTGCTGTAAGGGACGCCCTCGATAAATACCAGTTCCTGCCGCGGCAGGACCGTGCGTTTATCAAGCGGGTCTGCGAGGGAACCGTGGAATACGGCATCCAGAATGACTACATCATCAATCAGTATTCCAAAATCAAGATCAACAAATGCAAGCCGGTGATTCGTGCGATCTTACGGATGTCGGTGTACCAGATCCGTTTTCTTGACGCAGTACCGGATTCGGCAGTCGTCAATGAGGCGGTGAAACTGGCGGAAAAGAAGCATTTTTACAACTTAAAGGGCTTTGTCAACGGCGTTCTGCGCACGATCGTGCGGGAAAAAGATCATCTGCCGATGCCGAAGGAGAACAATACTACGCAGTATCTTTCCGTGAAATACTCCATGCCGGAATTTCTGGTTGAGGAGTTCGTATCCCAGTACGGAAAAGAAACGGCAGAAACGATGATGGCGGATTTCCTGAAAGAAAAACAGGTGACGATCCGTATCAACCGCTGGAACAATACGATCGAGGAGACGAAGAAAAGCCTGGAAAGCCAGGGGGCAGAGCTGGAAAAAGCGCCGTATCTTGGCGAGGCGTTCTATCTGAAAAACTTTGAGACGATCGCATCACTGAATGCCTTCCAGGAAGGCCGGTTCCAGATTCAGGATGTGAGCTCCATGATGGCGGCGCATCTGGCGGATCCAAAGCCGGGTGACCAGGTGCTGGATCTCTGCGCGGCACCGGGCGGAAAGAGCCTCCATGCAGCAGATAAAATGAGAAATCAGGGATGCGTGGAAGCGCGTGATCTCACTGAATACAAGGTCGATCTGATCCGGGAAAATGTGCAGAGAGCAGGTGTTTCCTGCGTCGTGCCGAAGGTAAAAGATGCGGAACAGCTCGATGCGGAATGGATCGGAAAAGCGGACGTTGTGATTGCGGACCTGCCGTGCACCGGATACGGCGTCATCGGCAGAAAGCCGGATATCAAATATTACGCTTCAAAAGAAAAAGAAGAGGAGCTGGTACGGATTCAGCGGGCAATCCTTGCAAATGCCGCATCGTACGTAAAGCCGGGCGGCACACTGCTGTACAGCACATGTACCGTCAACAGAAAAGAAAACAGCGAGAATGCCGCATGGTTTCTGGAACAGTTCCCGTTTGAAGCAGTCAGTCTGGATGAACTGCTGCCGGATGAGCTGAAAAGCGGAGAAACGGCCAAAGGACAGCTGCAGCTGATCCCGGGGGTACACAAGACAGACGGATTTTTCCTTGCAAAATTCCGGAAAACAGAGGAAGGACGGGCGTAACAGATGGATATTAAATCAATGACCTTAGACGAATTAAAGGACGCCTGCCAGCAGATGGGAGAAAAGCCGTTCCGTGCCAAACAGTTATACGACTGGATGCATCATCGTCTGGCGGGCAGCTACGATGAGATGACGAATCTCTCGCTTGCCTTCCGGGAAAAATTAAAGGAACAGTATCCGCTTACCTGTCTCGAAAAAGTGCAGGTGCAGGAGTCCAAAATCGACGGAACGAGAAAATACCTGTTCCGCCTTAGCGACGGCAACGTGATCGAGAGCGTCTGGATGAAGTACCACCACGGAAATTCCGTCTGCATCTCATCCCAGGTCGGCTGCCGGATGGGCTGCCGCTTCTGCGCGTCCACAATCGGCGGACTCGTGCGGTGCCTGACTCCGTCGGAGATGCTCGACCAGATTTACCGGATTTGGGAGGACACCGGGGAGCGGGTCTCCAATCTGGTTGTCATGGGAACGGGTGAGCCGATGGACAACTACGACAATCTGGTGCGCTTCGTGCGGCTGCTTTCGAGCCAGGAAGGACTCAACATCAGCCAGAGAAACATCACCGTTTCCACCTGCGGAATCGTGCCGAATATGTACAAATTGGCAGATGAGGGACTCCAGATCACCCTGGCACTTTCCCTTCATGCGCCGAACGATGAAAAGCGCCGCGAGCTGATGCCGATTGCCAATAAATATTCCATTGATGAAATTCTCGATGCATGCCGCAATTACTTTGCAAAAACAGGCCGTCGGATTACATTTGAGTACTCTCTCGTTGGCGGGAAAAATGACAGCGAAGCCGATGCAAAAGAGCTTTCCGCGCGGATTTCGGATATCAACTGTCATGTAAATCTGATCCCGGTCAACCCGATCAAAGAGCGCGATTACGTGAAATCAACGAAAAAAGTCGTAGAGAATTTCAAAAATAAACTTGAAAAATACGGAATTAATGTTACTATTAGAAGGGAAATGGGCGCCGATATTGACGGAGCCTGTGGACAGTTAAGAAAAAGTTTTATCGATAAATCAAACGAACAGCCGTAAAAAGCGGCTGTCAATACAGGAGAAAAAAGCATGAAGGTATTTTCTGCAACCGATATCGGACAGAAACGGACGATGAACCAGGATTTTGTGTTTGCCTCCGCCTCTCCGGTCGGAAACCTTCCGAACCTCTTTGTCGTTGCAGACGGCATGGGAGGCCATAACGCGGGCGATTTTGCTTCGCGTTACGGTGTTTCTGTACTGGTGGAATCTGTAAAAAGGGATACGAATTTCAACCCGGTGCGGATCATTCGGCATGGAATTGAAGCAGCAAACAGCCAGATTTTTGAGCAGGCAAAACGAGATATATCCATGGAAGGCATGGGTACGACGATGGTAGTAGCTACGGTTGTCGGCAACTATGCCTACGTTGCAAACGTAGGAGACAGCAGGCTGTATCTGGCAGCAGATGGCACGTTTGACCAGGTGACGCAGGACCATTCCCTGATCGCAGAGATGGTGCGCCTTGGAGAACTCACTCCCGAGCAGGCGCGGAATCACCCGGACAAAAACATTATTACCAGAGCAGTAGGCACACAGGATACCGTAAAGATTGATTTCTTTGACATTCAGCTTGAAGAGGGCAATCAATTGGTGATGTGCTCGGACGGCCTTTCCAACATGGTAACGGATGAGGAGATTTTCGAACTCATCTGCCGAGAAGACGGTGAGGACAAGGCGAAACGTTTAATTGATAAAGCAAATGCAAATGGCGGCAGAGACAATATCGCAGTCATTGTCGTTGAACCATTTACAAACGAGGTGAAAGAATGTTAAAAGAGGGCGTTATTTTAGGAGAACGATATGAGATCATAAGCCGGATCGGTTCCGGCGGTATGGCTGATGTCTACAAAGCAAAAGACCACAAGCTGAACCGCATGGTGGCCGTCAAGGTTTTAAAACCGGAATTCCGGGAGGATAAAACCTTTATCCGCAAGTTCCGCACGGAGGCACAGGCCGCAGCAGGACTGTCCCATCCGAATATTGTAAACGTGTACGATGTCGGGGAGGACCGCGGCGTTTACTATATCGTCATGGAGCTTGTCGAGGGAATTACTCTGAAGGATTACATTGACCGCAAAGGAAAACTGAGCGTAAAAGAGGCGACCAGCATCGCCATTCAGGTTTCCCTTGGTCTTGAAGCAGCACACAACCGCAATATTGTACACCGCGATGTCAAACCGCAGAACATCATCATTTCCACAGACGGAAAAGTAAAACTTTCCGACTTTGGTATTGCAAAGGCAACTTCTTCCAATACGATCAGTTCGAACGTTATGGGAAGCGTACATTACAGCTCTCCGGAGCAGGTGCGCGGCGGATATTCGGACTATAAGAGTGATATCTATTCCCTTGGTATCACCATGTACGAGATGGTAACCGGAAGAGTGCCGTTTGACGGCGACACCACCGTTGCCATCGCAATCAAGCATCTACAGGAGGAGATTGAATCTCCATCCAAATATACCCCGAACCTTCCGTTCGCACTGGAGCAGATCATCTTAAAATGTACCCAGAAGAGCCCGGACCGCCGTTACAACAACATGGCGGAGCTGATCGATGACCTGAAGCATTCGCTGATGGAGCCGCAGGGCAACTTCGTAAAAGTAACTCCGTTAAGCTCCCACGCCGAGACCGTTATGGTATCCGCAGAGGAATTAAGCCAGATCCGTTCCGGCGCAGCAGCAAAAGCAAATGCGCAGACGGCAGAGGAGCCGGCCCGCAAGCGCTACAGCAAGATCGAGGATGAGGACGAGAACGAAGATTACAGCTACGAGGACGAAGAAGAAGAGGATGAGGACGAAGACGAGGATGACCGCGATTCCTACGATGAGGATGACGACGATTCCTATTACGACGATGAGGATGACGATGACAAAGCCGGAAACAAACTTGAGAAGATCATTACGATCGGCGGTTTTGCGATTGCAGCCATCATCATCTGCATGCTGATCTACTTCATCGCACAGGCAGCCGGCATTGTCGGCGGAAAAGGACCGACCGCAGCTTCTTCTGGTTCTGCATCATCATCGAGCAGCACGGAAGTTGTTTCTTCCAGCAGCAAAGAAGAGGAAAAAGTAACCGTTCCGGATCTGAGAAACAAAACAGAGGCAGATGCAGCCACACTGGCAAACAGCCTGAAGCTTGGCGTAGTCAATGGCGGAACCGAGGCATCGGATGTCATTGAGGCAGGAAAGATCTGCCGTCAGGATCTGACACCGGGAACGAAAGTTGATAAAAATGCAACGATTACGTATTATGTAAGCTCCGGAAAAGAAACCGTAACGATTCCGACCGGTATTGTGGGAACACAGAAAGACGCTGCAAGCGCTGCTCTGACCCAGCTTGGACTTCAGGTTTCTACCACGGAGGATTTCAGCGATACGGTTGCCGAAGGATATGTAATTTCCGTTGATCCGGCCGAAGGAAGCCAGGTTGCACCGGAATCCACCGTTACCCTCGTTGTCAGCAAGGGATCACAGGATGCGGAAGAGATTGCAATCCGTGATGTTATCGGTCTGGATGAGGAAACTGCAAAATCAATCCTGAGCGATTTCAATATTATTGTAAAAACAGGAACCAGCAGCAAGGTGGCCGAGGGTGAAGTCATGGAGGTTGACCCGGCAATCGGAACCAAAGTGAAGAAAGGTTCGGACGTTACGATTTATGTCAACAGCCCAAGTGCACAGCCAACAACGCCGGATGAAAATACACCGACCCCGACACCGGCCGAGCCGGGCGCAAATACCGCTACGGATGTTACCTGGTCCTGCAGCCAGACCTTAAGTGCGCCGGATCAGTATCAGGGTGGTATTGCAAAAATTGAGCTGATCCAGGATGATGGAAACGGAAACGAGACCTCCATCACCATCATGGACGGACAGGCCATTACGAGCTGGCCGTATTCTGTCAACACCAACTGGAGTGCTTCATCGTCTGCTTCTTCTACCGGAAGAATCGTCTTCTATGAGATGGATTCGAGCGGAAGTTATCAGGCAATTGCACAGTACCCATCGGTTCCGTTGAGTGAAGGGTGAGTATGACAGGAAAGATTATGAAAGGAATTGCCGGATTCTACTACGTAGACGTAGAAGAATCCGGCATTTATGAGTGCAAAGCAAAAGGAATTTTCCGAAAGGAAGGCCAGAAACCGCTCGTCGGAGATCTTGTGGAAATCGAGATTCTGGATGAAGCGGAAAAAACAGGAAATATGACCCGGATTCTGCCGCGAAAGAATGAACTGATCCGTCCGGCAGTGGCCAATATCGATCAGGCGCTTGTGATTTTTGCGCTGGAAAATCCGACCCCGAACCTGACGCTTCTGGACCGTTTTCTTGTGATGATGGAACAGCAGAACGTTCCGACGGCAATCTGTTTCAATAAAAGAGATCTTGCGGGGGAAGATTACACAGACCATCTGCGAAGCGTCTATGAGAACTGCGGTTACCGTGTCTTTACGGTGAGTGCAGCGAAAGAGCAGGGCATGCAGGAAGTGGAAGCATACCTGAAAGGGAAAACAACGGTGGTAGCCGGTCCGTCCGGCGTCGGAAAATCTTCGATCACAAACCGGATGCAGAAAGAAATCCAGATGGAGACCGGAGAGATCAGCAAAAAGCTGAAAAAAGGAAAACACACGACGCGCCATTCCCAGATGATCCCGATCGACCATGAGACGTATCTGTGCGATACGCCGGGGTTCAGCTCGCTTTATACAACCGATATGGAAAAAGAGGAGCTGAAAAACTTTTTCCCGGAATTTCATCCGTACGAAGGAAAATGCCGTTTCCTCGGCTGCATCCACGGAAAAGAGCCGGGCTGTGCCGTCAAAGAGGCACTGGAACAGGGAAATATCAGCAAAGAAAGATTTGAAAACTATACCATGTTCTATGAAGAACTGAAAGAACAGGAAAAGAGGAGATACTAGCATGAGCCGAGTATATCAGTTGGCACCTTCTATTTTATCCGCAGACTTCAACCGTCTCGGAGAACAGATCCAAAGGGTAGAGAAAGCAGAGTGCCGGTGGCTTCATATCGATATTATGGATGGAATGTTTGTACCATCCATTTCGTTTGGAATGCCGGTGGTAAAGTCGATCCGAAAAGAAAGCAGTCTGTATTTTGATGTTCATATGATGGTAAAGGACCCGGAGCGGTACGTAGAAGAATTTCAAAGCTGCGGGGCGGATATGATCACGGTTCACGCGGAGGCATGCCGCGATCTGGCAGAAACCGTGAAAAAGATTCATGAAACAGGCGCAGATGCCGGAGTTGCCGTAAATCCGGATACGCCGCTTTCTGCGGTTACGGACGTGATGGATCAGGTAGAAATGATTCTGATTATGAGCGTTTATCCTGGCTTCGGCGGCCAGAAGTATATCCCGGAGTCGACGGAGAGAATCCGTACGCTCCGCAGAATGCTGGATGAAAAGGGACTGGAGCATGTGCACATTCAGGTCGATGGCGGCATCAACCGCGCGACCATCGATGAAGTCCTTGCGGCAGGTGCCAACATCATCGTGGCAGGCTCTGCTGTATTTGGCAGCAACATCGAGCAGAACGTGCGCGAGCTGCAGGAAAAAATTTCTTCATACAGCAAAAAGGCAGAATAAGATACAAAAAGACAGAAAAAAGAGGCAGGGAAACGTGAGAACATGTATTATTTCGGGAGGGATGATCGAACCGGATTTTGCCTTCCCATATCTTCAGAAACAGCAGTTTGATATTATCCTGGCAGCAGACCGGGGACTGGAGTTCTGCTACCATTACCAGATTATGCCGACGTATATTCTGGGAGATTTTGACAGTTTATCTCCGGAGATTTTAAATTATTACAAGGAGAACCATGTCGCACCGATCCGGGAATTTAATCCCATGAAGGACAATACGGACACGGACATCGCATTTCAGCAGGCGATTGTTCTGGGAAGCAGTGAAATCACGATCCTCGGAGCAACAGGAGGAAGACTTGACCATTTCTTAAGTATTGTGCAGAACCTGAAAACGGCATGGGAGAAGAAAATTCCGGCTTACATCGTGGACAGCCGCAATCTGATTACGATTCCGGTGGAAACTTCGTTTGAAATCCGGAAAGAAGAGCAGTTCGGAAAGTACGTTTCGTTCTTCCCGCTGGAAAAGGAAGTCGCATCCATCACCCTGGAGGGCTTCGCCTACCCGCTCGACCATCACTATCTGCCGAATAGTTCGGGTGGTCTGTGCGTGAGCAATGAGATCGTCGAGGAGACCGCGCATGTATCGTACGAGGGCGGCATTCTTCTGATGGTACAGTCAAGAGATTAAAATCCATTGAAATCAAAGAGCCCGTGTGCTATAATTTATAGTTGCATTGGGCTCTTTTTGTGCATAAAAAGAACCCGAACAGAAAAAGAAGCGAAAAATAAAAACAAAGGAGATATAGATTACTATGAAATTAGGTATCGTGGGCCTTCCGAACGTCGGAAAAAGTACACTTTTCAATTCCCTGACCAAAGCAGGAGCAGAGAGCGCAAACTATCCGTTCTGTACCATTGACCCGAATGTCGGCATCGTGCCGGTTCCGGACAAGCGTCTGCAGCAGCTCGGAGATTTCTATCAGTCCAAGAAAGTAACACCGGCTGTCATCGAGTTCGTTGACATCGCAGGTCTTGTAAAAGGTGCATCCAAAGGAGAGGGACTTGGAAACCAGTTCCTTGCCAATATCCGTGAGGTAGATGCTATCGTTCACGTTGTCAGATGCTTCGAGGATCCAAACGTTATCCACGTAGATGGCAGCATTGATCCGCTCCGTGATATCGAGACCATCGACCTTGAGCTGATCTTCGCCGACCTTGAGGTACTCGAGCGCCGTATTTCCAAAACTGCAAAATCTGCAAGAATGGACAAAGAGGCAGCAAAAGAGCTCGAATTCCAGGAGCGTCTGAAAAAACTGCTCGAGGACGGAAAAGATGCCATCCTGATGGAGCTGCAGAACGAGGACGAGGAGAAATGGATCGCAGAGTACAACCTGCTGACCAGCAAACCGGTCATCTACGCAGCAAACGTAGCAGAGGATGATCTCGCTGACGATGGCGCAAACAACTCCTATGTACAGTCCGTCCGCGAATATGCAAAAGAGCACAACAGCGAAGTATTCGTCATCTGCGCCGAGATCGAGGCAGAAATCTCCGAACTCGAAGAGGATGAGAAAAAAATGTTCCTCGAGGATCTTGGTCTTACCGAGTCCGGCCTGGAAAAACTGATCGCAGCAAGCTACCGTCTGCTCGGCCTCATGAGCTTCCTTACAGCAGGAGAGGATGAGACCCGTGCATGGACCATCAAAGTCGGAACAAAAGCACCGCAGGCAGCCGGAAAAATCCACACCGATTTCGAGCGCGGATTCATCAAAGCCGAGGTTGTCAATTATCAGGATCTGCTCGACTGCGGTTCCTACGCAGGAGCAAGAGAGAAAGGCCTTGTGCGTATGGAAGGAAAAGATTACATTGTCCGCGACGGCGATGTCATCCTGTTCCGTTTCAACGTTTGATAAGTAATAATAAGAGAGAATATAAGTTATGGATATGGAAATTAATTTTCCCAATCTCGGGATCTATCTCGACCATGTGGGAAAAAACATCAGTATTTTCGGATTTTCCATCGCCTATTACGGCATCGTGATCGTAACCGGTATGATGATTGCGATCTGGATTGCCCAAAGAGAGGCAAAGCGGACAGGGCAGAACCCGGAGCAGTACCTCGATCTTGCGATGATCGGCATCGCAGCCGGTATTCTCGGGGCGCGGATTTACTACGTTATATTTGCCTGGGACTATTATAAGGATGATCTTTTGAGTATTTTCAACATCCGCCAAGGCGGACTTGCCATCTACGGCGGCATCATCGGTGCCTGCATTGCGGTGGTGATTTACAGCAGAAAGAAGAAACAGAACTTCAGCCTTCTGATGGATACCGCGAGCATGAGCATCGTGTTCGGTCAGATTATGGGACGGTGGGGAAACTTCTTTAACCGTGAGGCATTCGGTGACTACACTAACAACCTGTTTGCGATGCAGCTTCCGGTTTCCGCGGTCCGTGCCAATGAAATCACACAGAAAATGTGGGATCATGTGGTGACGGTAAACGGCGTCGAGTATATTCAGGTGCATCCCACCTTTTTATATGAAAGTTTATGGAATGTGGGTGTCCTGCTTTTTCTTTTCTGGTTTCGGAAAAGAAAAAAATTTAACGGCGAAGTGTTCCTGATGTATCTGATAGGATATGGCCTTGGAAGAATCTGGATCGAGGGACTCCGCACCGACCAGCTTCTGCTTCCGGTGGTGGGACTTCCGGTTTCCCAGCTCCTTTCGGGGTGCCTTGTGGTGGGATGTACCATCTTGGTGGTATGGAAACGAAAAAAATTATCATCCGGTGGGGAGACAGCCCATTCTTAAGGATAAAACCAGTGAAAAAAACAGAATAAAAATACAGAAAAGGGGAAAACCGGCAAAAAAGGTTTTCTCTTTTTTGATACAAAATTGGTATAAAAAAGGCGGAAAATGCGCATAAAAATGTTGCATTTTGGGGAAAATCTTAAAAATGAAATAGAAAAAAGACCTTGCTATTTTCCCTGAGTTGATATAGAATAAAAATATAAGTGGTAGAAAGTGGTGAAAAGTGGTGCGTTGTGGAGCGGATGTGGCAGTCTGGCTGCGGCGCGATACATGAAGTGGTGCGTGGGGAGACCGCCATTTCAGGTGATAAGAGGGTTTTCATTATGTTCATGGGAGAGTACAGTCATACGATTGACGCGAAGGGAAGATTGATCATACCGTCCAAGTTCAGAGAACAGCTGGGAGAAGAGTTTGTACTGACGAAGGGATTGGACGGATGCCTTTCCATTTACCCAAACGACGAATGGGCTGCCTTTGAAGAGAAGCTGAGAGCCTTACCACTTACAAACAAAAACGCCAGAACTTTTTCCCGTTTCTTTGTAGCAGGTGCTACGTCATGTGAACTGGACAAGCAGGGGAGGATTCTCGTACCGGCAACGCTGCGGGAATTTGCTGGTCTGGAAAAAGATGTAGTCCTTACCGGAAATATCAACCGGATTGAAATCTGGAGCAAGGAAAAATGGAACGAAAACAGCAATTATGATGATATGGATGCCATCGCCGAATCAATGGAAGAGATGGGCATTGTGATCTGATCTGTTTCGTTGGGATACAGGAGATGACCATGGAATTTTCGCATACATCAGTATTACTGAATGAAACCATTGAAAACCTTAAGATAAAACCGGACGGAATCTACGTGGACGGGACGTTGGGAGGCGCTGGACATTCCAGTCATATATGTGAGCGCTTATCTGCCACGGGGAGATTAATAGGCATAGATCAGGACGAAGCTGCGATAGCTGCTGCGGGTAAACGCCTGGAACCATTTCAGAACCAGGTCACGATTATCCGCAGCAATTATTGCGATATGGTTCCGCGTCTTGCCGAAATCGGAGTCACCGGGGTAGACGGAATCCTGCTGGATCTTGGAGTTTCATCCTATCAGCTGGATAATGCAGAGCGTGGATTCACATACCGTGAGGATGTTCCGCTGGACATGCGGATGGATCAGAGAAATGCTCTTTCCGCGTACGAAGTCGTGAACGATTACAGTGAAGAGAATCTTTCGCGTATTCTCCATGAATATGGAGAAGAGCGTTTTGCAAGAAAAATTGCACACAATATATGCGTAAGCCGGCAGCAGGCGCCGATTCGAACAACTGGGGAGTTAATCGAAATCATCAAGCGCTCGATTCCGGCAAAAATAAGGGCGACGGGCGGCCATCCGGCCAAGAGAACCTTTCAGGCAATCCGTATCGAAGTGAACCAGGAACTTACCGTTCTGTCGGAGTCACTGGACGGCATGATTGATCTCTTAAATGACGGTGGAAGACTTTGTGTCATCACCTTTCATTCTCTGGAAGACCGTATCGTAAAAAACATTTTCAGAAAAAACGAGCATCCATGTACGTGTCCGCCGGAATTTCCGGTCTGTGTATGCGGAAAGAAGTCCAAGGGAACCGTAGTAACTCGGAAACCGATCTTGCCGGGAGAAGAGGAAATGGAAACAAATCCCCGTTCCAAGAGCGCAAAACTGCGCGTCTTTGAACGAAAAGTGTGACGGCTCGGCACGAAGGAGACAGAGAAGTTATGGCCAGACGGGCAGATGGAAGGGTAAATTCGACAGATAGAACGAAACGTTATACGCCAGATACGTTTGAGGACGGAAGTGCGGTACGGCGTCTTGCAGCACAGCCGCAGGAAGCACCAAAAGAAGCACGGCCTCTGAAATCGGGTGTGAGCAGCCAGACAAGAAGAAACCGGGCACGGGCGACACAGATCAGCGCGGGCTACGCTGTTTTTCTTGCCATTGTCTGCACACTGTGTATCGCGGCGTGTGTTGCGTATGTCAAGTTGCAGACCGTGGTTACCACGCAGGCGGAAGACATTACCAGCAAAGAAAAAGAATTGAGCGATCTGAAGGCGGACAATGACGCCTATTACAATACAACGGTTGCCTCCGAAGATCTTGAGGCAGTCAAAGAAGCAGCACAGAACCGGCTCGGCATGAAATATGCAGATGAGTCCCAGGTAATTTATTTCGATGATTCAGAAAACAGCTATGTGAGACAGTATCAGGATGTTCCGGATGCGAAATAGGTGAAAACGTGAGTAAACAGAAAAAAAATAAAAAACGAAGCGGGGCATTCCGGAGACGGAAGACAAGTGGGCGTATGAGCAGAAAACTGGTAGCACTCTTTTTGGGAGTGATGCTGGTTTTTGTTGCTTTAGCGATTGACATTACGTATGTGAATGCCACAAAGGGAGAAAAATACGAAAGACAGGTTTTAAGCCAGACGCAGCAGTCCTACGACAGCAGGACAATTCCATTCCAGCGGGGAAGTATCACCGACCGGAACGGAACGATTCTGGCAACGAGTGAGAAGGTTTACAACGTTATTCTCGACTGTAAACTTGCCAATACGACGGTAAAAGATGAAGAAAAGAACGATACCCATCCGTACGTCGATCCGACCGTAGCAGCACTGGTTGAATACTTCGGACTCGACGAGACGGATATCCGGGATCGTCTGACCGGCGAAACGACAAAAGAAAGCCAGTACCAGGTTCTCGCCAGAGAGGTCTCGATGGACGCGAAAAAAGCGTTTGAGGCCTATGTGGACGAGTACGCGGACAAAAAGAACAAGGAGCTCGATGAGAATGAGCAGGCGGAAAAAGCATACCGTGCCAACATCCGCGGCGTCTGGTTCGAGGAATCCTACCACAGAACGTATCCGTTAAATTCACTTGCCTGCGATCTGATCGGCTTTACGTATTCAGGAGACACGGCAGACTGGGGAATCGAAGGGTATTATTCCAGTATCTTAAATGGCGTGAATGGCCGCCAGTTCGGCTATTACAACGAAGATGCGGATATGGAACAGACGATCATCGAGGCGCAGCCGGGCAAAAACGTGGTTACGACGATTGATGTAAATATTCAGAAGATCATCCGCACGGCGATCGAGAATTACAATGAGCGGATTCATGTCCAGAACGGCGCGGACGAATCGGACACTGAGACGAACCGTCAGACAAAAGCAGCAAAGAATATCGGCGTTGTCGTGATGGATCCGAACAATGGAGAGATTCTTGGTATGGATTCTTCCGACTGGTATGACCTGAACAATCCAAGAGATCTGACACCGTTCTATTCGCAGGAAGAAATTGATGCGATGAACGATAACGAGACAATGGAGGCTTTGAGTGCCATCTGGAAAAACTACTGTATTTCCGATGCATACGAGCCAGGTTCCACGGCAAAACCGATGAACGTGGCGGCGGCATATTCCCTCGATGTAATCGATGATGATACCCTGTTTGACTGTGAGGGGTTTGAGACGATTGCAGGGCAGATGATCCGCTGCGGAGCTTATCCGGGAACACATGGCGTACAGACACCGGCCGATGTACTGAAAAACTCCTGCAACGCTGGTATGATGCAGATCGGACAGAAGATGGGAGCAGCGGAATTTCTCCGCTATCAGGATATTTTCGGTTTCGGCAGTCTGACAGGAATTGACCTGCCGGGTGAGGCGTACGGCCTGGTTCACACGGAGGATACCATGGGACCGACCGAGCTTGCAACGAGTACATTCGGACAGGGCTATACCGTGACGATGGTACAGCAGGCAGCTGCGTTTTCCTCTCTGATCAACGGAGGCAATTATTACCAGCCGCATGTGATGAAGACGATCACGGACAGCACAGGAGCTGTTGTTGAGAGCAATGAGCCGAATCTGGTGCGTCAGACGGTTTCCGCGGAAATCAGCGATAAAATGAGAAGTTTCCTCCAGGGAGTCGTGACTGATGGAAGCGGCCAGAGTGCAAAGGTTGCCGGTTACACGATGGGAGGAAAAACAGGTACTGCACAGAAGTATCCGCGAGGCAATGGAAAATATCTCGTTTCCTTTATCGGATTTGCACCGGTAGAAAACCCGAAAGCTGTTGTTTACGCGATTGTGGACGAGCCGGATGTAGAAAATCAGGCGAACAGTGTGCTGGCACAGGAGATCGTAAAAGAGATCTACACAGAACTGCTGCCGTATTTGAACGTATTCCCGGATGATACGGACGGTGTGACGGGCGAAGGCTCCGAGACCGGAACGGATGATCCAAACGTAGCGGCACCGGTACAGGAAGACGATACGGAAAACAGTGCTGAAAACAGCAATATCGAGAACGGCGGTCTGACAAACGCCGAGCTGGATCTCATCAATGAAGAGTAAAAAAACATAAAAAACAAAAGACATAACCCCATAGCAGTTTCCATATAGTGTTATCATAATGGATTCGGCTATGGGGTATTCTATGCGTAAAAACAAAACGTATCACCGGAAAAAGACGGTTCTTCTGTGGGTACTCTGCATGGGAATGATGGTCGGACTTGCCGGGCGGCTGGTGTATCTGTGTGTGTTCCGGTCCGTCTATTATTCCGAGAAGGCGGATGATCTGCACGAGCGGGAGCGCGGGATCAAGGCGGCGCGCGGCCGGATTCTTGATGCAAACGGGGAAGTTCTCGCGGCAAACCGCACGGTCTGTACGATTTCCGTGATCCACAGCCAGATCGAGGAGCCGGAGGCGGTGATTGCGATGCTGGTAAAAGAGCTTGGAATTTCGGAGGAGACGGCGCGGAAACGCGTGGAGAAGCGGTCTTCAATCGAGCGTGTCAAGACGAATGTGGACAAGGAGACGGGTGATACCATCCGGTCGTACGGATACGCGGGGGTAAAAGTGGATGAGGATTTCAAGCGGTATTACCCCAAAGGGAAGCTGGCGTCGCGCGTTATCGGCTTCACCGGAGGCGATAATCAGGGCATCATCGGACTGGAGGTGGAATATGAGGAAATTTTAAAAGGAATCAACGGAAAAATCCTGACGACAACGGATGCGCGCGGGATTGAGCAGAACGGCATCGGGGAGAGCCGCCAGGAGCCGGTGGCGGGAAGGGACTTAAAGGTCAGCCTGGATGTCAATATCCAGGCGTACTGCCAGCAGGCAGCGGAAAAGGCGATGGCAGAAAAACAGGCGGACAGCGTCTCGATTCTTCTTATGAATCCGCAGAACGGAGAAATCTATGCCTGTGTCAATGTGCCGGAGTTCGACCTCAACGATCCGTTCACGCTGCAGCAGGATACAACGGGACTTTCGGAAAAAGAAATTCAGGATCTGCTGAACCAGATGTGGCGGAATGCCTGCATCAACGATACGTACGAGCCGGGATCTACCTTTAAGATCATCACGATGTCGGCGGGACTTTCGGAGGGCGTTGTGTCGCCGAACGATTCGTTTTTCTGTCCCGGCTACAAAATCGTGGAGGACCGCCGGATCCACTGCCACAAGCGGACGGGACACGGAGCCGAAAACTTCGTGCAGGGCGCGCAGAACTCGTGCAACCCGGTGTTCATTGAAGTGGGGCTGCGGCTCGGTGTGGAAAAGTTCTGTGATTACTTCCGGAATTTCGGTCTGATGGAAAAGACGGGGATCGATCTGCCGGGCGAGGCATCGACGATTATGCACAAGGAGGAAAACATCGGAGAGGTTGAGCTTGCGACGATGGCATTCGGCCAGTCCTTCCAGATCACGCCGATCCGCCTGGCGGCGACGGTCTCTGCGCTCGTCAACGGTGGAAAAATGGTGACACCGCATGTCGCAACGGATGTGCTCGATGAAGAAGGAAATGTTGTAAAGCATCTGAATTTTCCGGAAAAAGAAGGGGTTCTTTCGGAAGAAACTTCCAGGACGGTGCGCGAAATTCTGGAAAGCGTCGTTTCAGAAGGGTCTGGAAAGAATGCGTACCTCGAGGGATATTCCATCGGCGGAAAGACGGCAACCTCGCAGACACTTCCGCGGAGCGCCAACCGCTATATTTCCTCATTCCTCGGCTTCACCCCGGCGGAGCATCCGACGGTGCTGGGGCTTTGCATTATCCGCAATCCGCAGGGCGTCTACTACGGCGGAACGATCTGCGCGCCGGTGATCCGCGATATCTTTTCCAATGTACTTCCGTATCTCGGTATTGGACACAATTCTTAGGAAACCTGAGAATTGTGTCCTTCGCAGCCCTCATTTAAAGTTTTGCTTCGCAAAAGGAGGGCTGCTCACACCTGAATCACTTTCTTACGCAGCGAAACAGCAAGTGTTTCACTGCTGAGCGAACCGTAACTTGGATTATAAAAGAAGGTTGCGAAACAGAACAAAAAGCTATATACTGAATAGGCTGGAGAAAATATTTTGACATGCCTGTTCCGTACACAATCCGTACAAAAAGGAAGAGGTGCGTCTATGAAAAGAGAAATGATCCTGCCGGTTCTTCTTTCCTTTGGCATCAGCCTGGCGCTGGGGCCGGTTCTGATCCCGTTTCTGCGAAAAGTCAAAGCGGGGCAGAAGGAGCGGGAAGAGGGTGTGCCGAGCCACCAGAAAAAAGCGGGAACCCCGACGATGGGCGGCGTGATGTTTCTGGCGGCGTTTACCGCAGTTTCCCTCCTTTTCCGGAAAGAGGGAGCGGAAGTGGTTCCGGTGCTGTTTCTGACGCTTGGTTTTGGCCTGATCGGCTTTCTCGATGACTATCTGAAAGTCGTGCTGCACCGCAGCGACGGGCTGTACCCGAAGCAGAAAATGGCACTGCAGGCAGTGATTACAGCAGTCTTTCTGTGGTATTTGGCGCGTTTTTCCGGAATTTCCCTCCGGATGCGCATTCCGTTCCTTCCAGGCAAAGAGCTGGACGCAGGGATTTTTACGATTCCGTTTCTCGCCTTTGTGATTCTTGGAACGGTCAACGGTGTCAACTTTACCGACGGCCTTGACGGACTGGCGGCGAGTGTGACGATTTTAAATGCTGTTTTCTTTTCCGTGGCATCGATCGGCCTCGGAAACGGTGTTTCCCCGTCCCCGCTTGCGGTTATCGGGAGTCTGCTGGGGTTTCTGGTATTCAATGTATTTCCTGCCCGCGTCTTTATGGGCGATACCGGAAGTCTGGCACTCGGCGGTTTCGTCTCGGGAATGGCGTGTTTCTTACGTCTCCCCTTATTTCTGCCGCTTGTGGGATTCATTTATATGATGGAGATTCTCTCTGTGATCCTGCAGGTGTCATTCTTCAAACTGACGAAGGGAAAACGGATCTTCAAGATGACGCCGATCCATCACCATTTCGAGCTGATGGGCTGGTCGGAGACACAGATTGTGACGGTGTTTGCTACAATCACAGCGATACTATGCCTGATCGCATTGATGGGGCTTTAAAATATGGAGGTAATCAAACATGATTTTCGCAGGAAAAAAAGTACTGGTTTTCGGAACCGGAAAGAGTGGAATTGCAGCGGAGGAGCTGCTGCACAAGAAAGGTGCTTCTGTCGTTCTTTACGATGGAAATGACAAACTCGAAAAAGAAGAAATCTTAAAAAAATTAGAGAGCCGTGACAGCGTGGAAGTTGTCTTAGGCGAGCTCCCGGAGGAGATGCTCGACAGCCTTGATCTTGTCGTTTTAAGCCCGGGCGTTCCGACGGATCTGCCGGTTGTCCTTAAAATGAAAGAAAAAGAGATCCCGGTCATCGGTGAAGTGGAGCTGGCGTATCAGGTAAGCCGCGGAAAAGTGCTTGCGATTACCGGTACTAACGGAAAGACCACCACAACATCGCTGCTCGGCGAGATCATGAAAGCATATCAGCCGGAAGTAAAAGTGGTCGGAAACATCGGAACCCCGTACACATCCGCGGCACTCGACACGACAGATGATACCGTAACGGTTGCCGAGATCAGCAGCTTCCAGCTGGAAACCATCAAAGAGTTCCATCCGGCGGCAAGTGCGATCACAAACATTACCGAGGATCATCTGAACCGCCATCACACGATGGAAGAGTATATCCGCGTGAAAGAGTGTATCACCGAAAATCAGACGATGGATGATCTCTGTGTGCTGAATTATGAGGACGAAATCCTGCGCCCGTTCGGCGAGAAACTGATGGCAGAGAAGAAAGTACAGGTGATGTACTTCTCGAGTCTGCGTGCGTTAAAGGACGGCATCTATTATCAGGACGGCGAAATCCGCATTGCAAAGAACGGCGAGACGGAGCTTCTGACCAGAACCGACGACTTAAAACTGCTCGGCCTACATAATTTTGAAAACGTCATGGTTGCTTCTGCGATGGCACTTCATGCAGGCGTGCCGATGGAAACTGTCCGCAAAGTCATTCAGGAGTTTGCAGGGGTAGAGCACCGCATCGAGTATGTCTGCGAGAAGGACGGCGTGGCATATTACAACGATTCCAAGGGAACGAATCCGGATGCGGCCATCAAAGGCATCCAGGCGATGAACCGCCCGACTCTGCTGATCGGCGGCGGCTACGACAAGCAGTCCACCTACGAAGAGTGGATTCAGGCATTCGATGGAAAGGTACGTTTCCTGGTTTTGATCGGAGATACGAAAGAGAAGATCGCAAAAGCGGCAAGAAACGTCGGATTCAACGACATTATCATGGCAGACAACTTAAAAGAAGCCGTACAGATCTGCCACGACAAGGCAAATGCAGGGGATGCGGTTCTTCTTTCCCCGGCCTGCGCAAGCTGGGATCAGTTTAAGAGCTATGAGCAGCGCGGTGAGCTGTTTAAGGAGTACGTAAGAGCACTGTAAAAACGTCATATCAGGAAACTATCCCGCATAAGCTGAAAAAGAGCGAACGGCGGGTGTGGCGCGGATGCGGAAGGAAAAAGAGAAAAAAATAGATGGGACGCTGCTGGTGACGGTATGGATTCTGCTTGGCCTTGGCCTTGTGATTCTGTACAGCGCCAGCGCGTATAACGGCCGGGTCAGATTCCATGACCCGGCTTATTATTTCAAGAAGCAGCTCTTTGCAAGTGCGCTCGGTGTGATCGGTATGTATGCGGTTGCAAAAATAGATTACCGGCGGCTGTTTGCACTGGCACCGTGGTTTTATGCGGCTTCCCTTGCGCTCTCGACGGCGGTGCTCTTTTTCGGAAGTGAGTACAACGGCTCGAAGCGGTGGTTAAAGCTTGGCCCCTTATCGTTCCAGCCCTCGGAATTTGCCAAGATGGCGGTGATTCTCTTCCTGCCCTGGGTGATGGAGCACACGAAAGGCCGGTCCGACAGTCTCTGGTTTATGACAAAGGCGGTGCTGTGCACCCTGCCGATTGCAGCGCTTGTCGGAAGCAATAACTTAAGTACGGCGATTATTTTGCTCGGAATCTGTGCATTTCTGATTTTTATTTCACATCCGGGCTACCTGCCGTTTCTCGGAATCGGAGGCGCCGGCATCGGGTTTATTGCCGTTTTTCTGATGATGGAGAGCTACCGCCTCGAACGCCTTGCCATCTGGCGCAACCCGGAGGCGTACGAGAAGGGGTTCCAGACCATTCAGGGACTCTATGCGATCGGCAGCGGGAGAATCTTTGGCTGCGGGCTTGGAAAAGGCCTGCAGAAGCTTGGCTTTGTGCCGGAAGCGCAGAATGATATGATCTTTTCGATTATCTGTGAGGAGGGCGGACTGTTCGGCGCCTGCCTGGTGATCGCCGTGTTTGCGGTGCTGATCTGGCGCTTGATGGTTATTTCGATCCATGCGCGGGATCTTGGCGGAGCACTGATTGCGGGCGGAATTATGGGGCATATTGCGCTTCAGGTGATTCTGAACATCGCGGTTGTGACAAATACGATTCCGAATACCGGCATTACGCTGCCTTTTATCAGTTACGGCGGCACCTCCGTGTTGTTTCTGCTCGGCGAGATGGGGCTTGCCCTGTCGGTCTCGAGGGACACCGATTAAAAAGGCGGAAAAGCGCTGCAGAACGGGAACAAAACGGGAGTGTAATGCATACCGTAAAAAGAGAGGCCGGATGGGAGAGAACAGGTGGGAGTATATCAGATTCTCGGCGGAAGGCGGCTTTGCGGAACGGTAACAGTCCAGGGTTCCAAAAATGCCGTTCTTCCCATGATCGCGGCGGCGGTTCTGACAAAAGAGGAGGTCGTGCTGGAAGGCTGCCCGAAGATTTCCGATGTGGAGGATATGGCGGAGATTGTAAGAAGCCTTGGCGGAACAGTCTGGTGGGAGAGGAATGCGCTCCACCTGAACTGTGAAAAGATCGAAAAAAGCCGTGTGGAGGGAGCGCTTTCGAAGAGACTGCGCGCCTCTCTTTTGTTTCTGGGAAGTCTTCTTGCAAGGACAGGGGAGGCATACCTTGCAGGGGCCGGCGGCTGCCGGATCGGAAAGCGGCCGACGGACCTGCATCAGAGGGCAATGGAGCTTCTGGGAGCCGAGGTCTTCGAGGAGGACGGCACCATTCGGGCAAAGGCAGATCATCCGAAAGGAGCCGTGCTCTGCTTTCCGAAAAAGAGCGTCGGGGCGACGGAAAATGCGGTTCTTTTTGCTGTCGGAGCGGAAGGTGCAACAAAGCTGGAGCACTGTGCGCGGGAGCCGGAAGTGGTTCATCTCTGCCGGTTTCTTAAGGCCATGGGAGCGGAGATTACCGGCGAGGGGACGGAGCAGATTACCGTTTACGGAAGGCGGGGAAAGAGACTGCTGTCCGGCTGCCGGTATCGTGTTCCGGGTGACCGGATCGCGGCAGGGACGTATCTTCTGATGGGCGCGGCGACGCGGGGGCACCTGACGCTTTCCGGCGCGCCGCTGGACGAAATGGGGGCGGTTCTGTCCCTCTATCAGAAAATAGGTGGACAATATACAAGGAAGAGTGGTACACTGGTAGCAGACAGCAAAAACGTGCAGCATGCTGTTCCGTACGTGGAGACAGAGGAATATCCCGGTTTTCCGACGGATCTGCAGTCGCTGTATCTGGCGGCAGCGATGACGCTGGAAGGAAAGAGCTGTATCTGTGAAAATGTATTTGAGGACCGCCTCCGGACGGCAGAGGAGCTGCAGAAAATGGGCGGTACGCTGCAGATCTGCGGAAAATGGCTGACGGCCGAAAAAAGCCGTCTGCACGGTGCAGAAGTTGTTTCCCAGGATCTTCGGGGCGGCGCGGCACTCGTATCGGCGGCGCTTGCCGCAGAAGGATTTTCCACAATCCGGCAGACAGAACTGATTGAGCGGGGGTATGAACGGTTTCCAGAAACGCTCCGGGAACTCGGAGCCAAGATTATCGTAGAAAAAGAAATATGAGACAGAAAAAAAACAGAAAAAAGAAGAAAAACAGAAAAATACGGATTCTGACCGGGGTGGTGCTTGGCGTCGGCCTTGCAGGTGCCTTGTTTTTTAATGTGTTCAAAATCCGCAATATCCAGGTGGCGGGGAACACCCGGTATACAAAAGATGAAATCAAAGAGATGGTCGCGGACGACAAGTGGATGAAAAACACGGTGCTTCTTACGACGTTTCATTCGAAGGTTGATATGAGCGATATTCCTTTTATGAACTCCGTGGAGTTTACGTTTGTAAGCTATGACACCATCTGCATCCAGGTAAATGAGAAAAAAGTGGTCGGTTATGTCGAGTACGAAGGCCAGAAGGTCTATTTTGACAAGAACGGCATCGTGCTGGAGTGCGTGGACGAGGAGCAGGAAACACCTGCGGAGGGTGAGCCTTCCGACGGAACCGCCTCCGATGGAACGAGTGCGGATGGATCTCTTACGAGTGAGTCGCTTGCATCCGAAAGCGTATCATCCGATGGCACAGCATCCGAAAGCAGTACGTCCGACGGTGCGCTCTCGGCGGATACGATTAAAAGTGCACGTGTGACAACGACAGACTTTCAGCCGACCCTTTCCGATGTTCCGCTTGTAACAGGACTTACGTTTGACTATGTGACCGTGAACAAGCAGCTCCCGGTTGAAAAACCGGCAGTTTTCCGCACCATGCTCGCACTTACGAGAATGACGGAGAAATACAATATCACGCCGGACAGTGTGGAATTTAATGAGAACAGCGAAATTATTCTGCATTACTATGATACCGTGCGGATTCTGCTTGGAACCGATACGGCGTTAGAAGAAAAGATGACGCGCGTAGCAGCAATCCTGCCGAGCCTTTCCGGTCTTTCCGGAGAACTCCATATGGAGGATTACAAGGACGGCGACAGCAGCTTTGTCTTCTCGAAAGATGTATAAGAGGAAAGGAAAGCCGTCAAAAAAACGCAATAATCCTGAATTTTTTATGAAATACGAAAAAAACAGTTGATTATTTTCCGAAGAAATTATATTATATCTTTATGTATGACCATCAGAATATCAGACTATTTTGAGATAGACAGCAGTTCATAATCAAAAGGAGGAAGTTGAAATTGTTAGAGATCATGACAAATGAGGCAGAATCATCTGCAAAGATTATCGTAATCGGTGTAGGTGGTGCAGGAAATAATGCTGTAAATAGAATGGTGGAGGAATCCATCGGCGGCGTTGAATTCGTTGGAATCAACACCGATAAACAGGCGCTGACCCTCTGTAAGGCACCTACCATTCTCCAGATCGGCGAGAAGCTGACCAAGGGACTGGGCGCAGGAGCAAAACCTGAGGTTGGAGAGAAAGCAGCCGAGGAGAGCATCGAAGAGCTCAAACAGATCATGGAAGGCGCTGATATGGTATTCGTCACCTGCGGTATGGGCGGCGGAACCGGAACAGGTGCAGCACCGGTTGTAGCAGGCGTTGCAAAAGAAATGGGCATTCTGACTGTCGGCGTTGTAACAAAACCGTTCAAATTCGAGGCAAGAACCCGTATGAGCAATGCGCTGATGGGAATCGAAAAACTCGAGGAAAACGTAGATACCCTGATCGTGATCCCGAACGACAAACTTCTTGAAATCGTAGACCGCCGGACAACCATGCCGGAGGCATTAAAGAAAGCAGACGAGGTTCTGCAGCAGGCCGTACAGGGCATCACAGACCTGATCAACCTGCCGGCACTCATCAACCTCGACTTCGCAGATGTTCAGACCGTTATGACCGACAAGGGTATCGCCCACATCGGTATCGGCGAGGCAAAGGGCGACGACAAAGCGCTCGAGGCTGTACAGCAGGCTGTTTCCAGTCCGCTGCTTGAGACCACCATCGAGGGTGCAAGCCACGTTATCATCAACATTTCCGGAGATATCTCCCTTATGGATGCAAACGATGCTGCAAGTTACGTACAGAATCTGGCTGGAGAGGATGCAAACATCATCTTCGGTGCTATGTATGATGATTCTGTTACCGATACAGCGAAGATCACCGTTATCGCAACAGGTCTCAACGATGCAACGGCGAAACAGGCAAGCGTATCCCGCAAAGAGCCGGCAGATGCAAGAAAGAGCGCATTTTCCAGCAGCAGCTTCTCTGCACAGGCAGCCGCTCCGGTACACACTGCTCCGAAAGCTTCCGCTCCGGTACAGCCGCAGCCACAGGTTCAGGTGCAGCCGCAGGTACAGGCTCAGCAGACCATGACAAGCAATGTTCCGAAAAAGGACATCCAGATCCCGGATTTCTTAAGAAACCGCAGATAAGCAAAGAATAATAAGCAAATAACGAATTTACCTCGACACGCCGCAGACCGAAAATGTTGCGGCGTGTCGAAGTTTGTTGATCAAAAAAGAAGGTCATTCTTCCGAAAACGACAAAAAATTCACCCCCTTCCGTCTATAATAGGGTCTGTTAGAAATTCAGACCATGCAAAAGGCGCAGGGGGTGTTTTTTTGCACTATGAGATCTTTCTGGATCTTCTCTTTGCAGAGAATCTTCTGCTGAATTATACTATTCTGCGCCTTTCCTCCTTTCTTCTGAAACGATCTGCCACGCGAAGAAGGAGTTTTGCGGCAGCCGCGCTCGGCGCCGGTTATGCGGTGCTGTATGCCGTGTTTGCACGGTATCTGCCGGGTGCGCTGCTCGCCCTGGTCGGAATCGGAATTACAACAGGGATGGTGAAATCTGGCTGCAGAATCACGACAGTACGGGATCTTGTGGTGGGAATGGCAGGCTATATACTGTCCGGTTTTCTGATCGGCAGTGCATACCGCCTGTTCCGGGAGCTGATGCCGGGAAGGGGAATTTTTCTTTTTCTTCTTTCCGGGAGTGCCGCATATGCGGGAACACTCCTCCTGCTGAAGATCCGAAAGGAGATGCTCCTGGAACACGCCAGGCAGGTTACGGTACAGCTTGTGCAGAATGGGAAATGGAAAAAAGTAAAAGGACTGTACGACACGGGCAATACTTTGCGGGATGCCACAACCAAAAAGCCGGTCTCGGTCGTACCGTACACTGTGATACTCGAATTGTTCCCGGACGAAATGCGGACAGGGATTGCGGCGCTTGCAAGGCACGAGACGGTGCCGGAGCCGGAACGGCTTCTTGCGCTGCAGCCCCGTTACATACCGTTTCGCGGACTGGAAGGCCGGGGCTTTCTGCCGGTGATCCGGATCTCGGAAATGATTCTTGTGACAGAACATACAGCCAGGCACATAAGCGGACCGCTGATTGCGCTTGGCGGAGAAAATAGTTCATCTCCCAGGGGCTATGAAATAATTTTGCATCCAGATCTCATGGAAGGACAGGAGGAATGAAGTATGCTGCAGGCTGCACTGCCAAACGGATTCCGGCTTCGTATGCTGCCGCGGTCCGTGCCGGCTGTATTTCGTCAGACAGGGGAAATTTTTTATATCGGGGGCACAGATGTTCTCCCGGCGCCTTTGGAAGGACAGGAGGAGGCCGATGCGATTGCGGGGCTTTCCGATCCGGAAAACGAGACGGCAAGGAGCGAGCTGATCGAACACAACCTGCGTCTCGTCGTCTACATTGCACAGAAATTTGATAATACAGGAGTTGGTGTGGAGGATCTGATTTCGATTGGAACCATCGGCCTCATCAAGGCAATTAACACGTTCAATCCGGAAAAAAAGATCAAGCTTGCCACGTACGCGTCCCGGTGCATTGAGAACGAGATTCTGATGTATCTGCGGAGAAATAACAAGACACGGATGGAGGTCTCGATCGATGAGCCGCTCAATGTAGACTGGGATGGAAATGAGCTTCTTTTGTCGGATATCCTCGGAACGGAGGAGGATGTGATCTATCAGGGGCTCGAGCAGGAGGCGGAACATCGCGTGCTGGGAAGCGCAATCAGCAAGCTCTCTGAGCGGGAGCGGGTGATCGTGAAACTCCGGTTTGGCATCAATATGCCAGAGGGGCGGGAGAAAACGCAGAAAGAAGTCGCGGATCTTCTCGGGATTTCCCAGTCGTATATCTCGCGGCTGGAAAAACGGATTATGAAGCGGCTGCGGAAAGAGATTGCGCGGTATGAATAGAGCATAAAAATGCCCTGCCCGGAGGAAAAACCATTGTTTTGGTCCCGGGCAGGACATGATTTGCTGCTTGTTTTAAGAAATGATCGTTTTATCGTGTTTCAAAACGGCATACGCTGCAGGCGTGCGGAGCAAGAGAAGCAGAAAAACCGCCGTTTAAAGAAAGTGCTTTACCGCTCCAGAGTTCTTTCGCCGCAACAGACTCCAGTGGGCAGTCTGCATCGGCAAGTGTGGAAGAAACCGTCTGCGGTGCATCCGAAAGATTAAAAAGTGCAACGTAGGTTGTTCCGGTTGTGTCATCCTTTGCATACCACACAGCTTCATTGTCTGTACGCGTGATCTGATGCGGACGAACGGACGGAGGCAGCATCGCGAGAATATCCGTGTTCGTAAGAAGTGCCAGTGTATCGTCATCGAGAAGCGTCATTTCGGCACCGAGCATCAGTGGAGAGCCGAAGAGACACCAGAGTGTCATCATCGTTTTCTGCTCATCCGGGGTAAAATACGTATGATGTTCTGTAGCAAAACCTTTTCCGAGTTCGCCAAGCGGCAGCATATCACAGTCCGGATAACAGCCGGCAGAGACGTGGCTCTGCCAGAGCTCGCAACGCTGGAACATATCCTTTAACTGTGCCCAGTTGTCCCAGAAATCATCGGTGATGCGCCAGAGATTCGCGTGCTTTTCATAGAACCATGCTTTCTCTATGAGCGCAGGTCCCGGAGACAGAGAGAGGACGATCGGCCGTCCGCATTTTTGGATGGCATTCGAGAGCATCTCGATCTCATGCGCAGCTGCAAACGGATTTTTGTGCATGTTGGTATTACAGATATCATCGCATTTAATGTAATCAACACCCCAGGAAGCGTAGAGCTCCAGCAGGGAATCATAGTAAAGCTGTCCTTCCGGAAGATCGCGTACACCGTACATATCCGGATTCCAGCCGCAGATGACCGTAGGATCGGCAACGTGTTCAGCACCAAGAGAACTGTTCTTGATCTTTCCGTGATGATGTGCAGCGATTCGCGGAATACCGCGCATGATGTGAATTCCGAATTTCAGCCCCAGACTGTGTACATAGTCGGCAAGTGGTTTAAAGCCGGAACCGTCTGCAGAAGATGGAAAACGTTCGGGATCCGGCAGCAGACGGGAGTATTCGTCCATTTCCAGTTCAGAGAATGGAATATACTGATACCGGTCGCGCATGGAACCGGCCTTTTTTGCATACCACTGGATATCCACTACAATATACTCCCAGCCATATGCTTTTAAGTGCTTTGCCATATAGTCGGCATTTGCCTTTACCGCAGCCTCGTCCACGGTTGTATCATAGTAATCGTAGCTGTTCCAGCCCATCGGTGGGGTTGGTGCACATGTATTTTTGTTTGTCAGATGCATAAGAAAAAACTCCTTTCTAAAGCAATGCTTGTTTTTTTCTGATAAGAAAAGTATAATAAAGGACATAGTGCAAAACAAGAAGACAAACCGGATAAAAGAGGTAATTTTTTGATGGAAGATCTGATCGGAGTATATGGAATCCTGGATCTGGATCACTGGCCGAACGCTCCGTTTTTGCTGCTGGACGGCGGGGTGGAAAAGAGATGGAAGGAACCGTATGCATTTCATAATACAGACCGCGGAACATATTCCGGATGGCTGATGCAGTATACGCTTTCGGGAACAGGATGGTTTGAAAAAAACGGAAAAACGTATGAAATGCGTCCCGGGAGAGGATTTTTGTGTCAGATTCCGGAGAATAGCAGATATTATCTGCATCCGGAATCCGAAGAACCATGGATTTTTCTGTATTTTCATTTTCGTGGAAGTGCAGTGTCCTATGCGGCAGAACGACTGTTTGAAAAAACAGGAGATGTTTTTTATGCGGATGCAGATAGCGAGCCAATTCGGACTGCACTGCAGATGCATCGAAAACTGAAAAACGGTTACCGGTCGGAACCGTATGAATGCGGTGTGTTTTTGTATCAGTTTTTTTGTTCTCTTCTGCGGGAGGTACAGCGTCCGGAGCGGAAGCAGACACATTTTTTTGTTCGGGAAGCGATACGGCAGATGGATACCGACTGCGCATCTGTGCAGGGGATTGAACAGCTGGCAGAACAGAGCCGGGTTTCCTTTGCCCATTTTACGAGATGCTTCCGGGAGGAAACAGGCGTTTCTCCCATGCAGTATCTTCAGGAAGCGAGAATTCGCAAAGCGATGACGCTGCTCTTGAATACCGGAAAGAGTGTGGAAGAGATTGCAGCAGAAACCGGATTTTCCAGTGGAAACTATTTTGGAAAAGTATTCCGTCACCATATGGGAATCTCGCCGTCGGCATACCGGAAAGAACGGCAGAACGGTGCTGTCTGAAGTCTTGGTTTTGTACGAAGATGTACTTGCGGAGAAATTCCGGGAGTATGGAAGAAAAAAGGGAGGAACAAAAATAAATGGAACGAGAAACATTCCAATCGCGCCTTGGCTTTCTTCTGCTTTCGGCAGGATGTGCCATCGGCATCGGAAATGTATGGAAATTTCCGTATATGGTAGGAAACAACGGAGGCGGCATTTTCGTGCTGTTTTACCTGCTGTTCCTTGCCATCATGGGAGTTCCGATTCTGTCGATGGAGCTTGCCATCGGAAGAGGAAGCAAAAAGAGTACCGTGCGCGCGTATGGGGAACTGGAAAAGAAAGGGCAGAAGTGGCATATCCACGGATACGTTGCCCTCATCGGAAACTATCTGCTGATGATGTTCTACACCGTCGTTGCAGGCTGGATGCTGTACTATTTCTACAGCTTTTTAATCGGAAAATTCAGCGGCCTGACAGGCGACGCCGTAACCGGAAAATTCAACGAGATGCTTTCATCTCCGTCGATTCTTGTCATTACCATGCTGATTATTACAATTGCAGGCTTTCTGATCTGTTCGGTGGGTCTGCAGAACGGCGTGGAGCGTGTTACAAAGGTGATGATGATCGTGTTGATGGTCATCATGATTTTCCTTGCGGTTTACAGCTTTACGATGCCGGGTGCCAAAGAGGGACTGAAATTCTATCTGGTGCCGGATATGCAGCAGATAGAACAGGTGGGACTGTTCCACATTATCACAAACGCGATGAGCCAGGCATTTTTTACGCTGAGCCTTGGTATCGGCGCGATGCTGATTTTCGGCAGCTACTTAAACGGCGGAAAATCCCTGCTCGGCGAGGCAGTCAGCATTGCAGCGCTCGATACGTTTGTAGCGATTACCGCAGGCCTCATCATTTTCCCGGCGTGCTTCTCCTACAACGTACAGCCGGACAGCGGCCCGAAGCTGATCTTTATGACGCTGCCGCACATTTTCACCTCGATGAAGGGCGGACGGATTTTCGGAAGCTTCTTCTTCCTGTTCCTGTTCTTTGCGGCGCTGTCTACCATCATCGCTGTATTTGAGAATATCATGTGCTGTTTTTCTGAGATTTTCGGCGTTTCCAGAAAACAGTCAGCCATCATCAACTGCATTCTGGTGATCTTAGGATCCCTGCCGTGTGCACTCGGCTACAATGTGTGGTCCGGATTCCAGCCGCTCGGCGCAGGAAGCACCGTTCTTGATCTTGAGGACTTTATCGTCAGCAACCTTCTGCTGCCGGTCGGCTCTCTGATTTACCTTCTGTTCTGTACTTCAAAATGGGGCTGGGGCTTCAAAAACTACCAGGCAGAGGCAAATAAGGGCGGGGGCCTGAAAGTGCCGGACTGGGTACGGGTTTATCTTTCTTATATTCTGCCGTTGCTGCTTCTGGTATTAATTGTCCAGGGACTGATCGGATAAGACAGGAACAAAAAGGTCAATATCAGACGAAAAAAAGATAAGAAAAGAACTGGAAAAAAAGCCAGGAATACGAGATAATAAAAGACAAGAGACCAGAACAGGTGCCGGGACCCGGAAGTATCAGGTGTCCCGGCACTTGTCGGATCAGAAAGGATACAGGAGAAAGGGGAACAAAATGGGAAAATTTACACCACTGGATTTCAACAAATATGCAGCACTGGCCCGTCAGGCAGCGGCAGAAGGCTGTGTACTTCTGAAAAACGAAAATGAGGCACTCCCGCTTCGAAAAGGAGACAAAGTGGCTGTTTTCGGAAGAATTGCATTCCACTATTATAAGAGCGGACTTGGCTCCGGCGGTCTTGTCAATACGAAATACGTTGTCGGTATTCTGGATGCCTTAAAAGAAGAAAAAGACATTACACTCGACGAGAATCTTCTTGGAACATACGAAAAATGGATCGAGAAAAATCCGTACGACGAAGGACAGGGCTGGGGCAAGGTGCCGTGGTCCCAAAAAGAGATGGAGCTGACCGACGAGATCGTGGAGAGTGCAAAAGGCGCCGATGCAGCCATCGTTGTTGTAGGCCGTACCGCAGGTGAGGATCAGGACAACAAAAATGAGGCAGGCAGCTATCTCTTAACCGATACTGAAAAAGAGATGGTAGAAAAAGTCAGCAAAGCGTTTGCAAGAACAATCGTTGTGCTGAACGTCGGAAACATTATCGACATGAAATGGGTGAAAGAGTGCAATCCGGCAGCTGTTCTCTATGTATGGCAGGGTGGTCAGGAAGGCGGAAACGGTGTTGCCGATGTACTGATGGGAAGAGTCAATCCGTGCGGTAAGCTGACCGACACGATTGCAGAGAATATCGAGGACTATCCGTCCCAAAGCTGCTTCGGCGATCTGACCCGCAATGAGTACAAAGAGGATATCTACGTCGGATACCGCTACTTTGAGACCTTTGCAAAAGAGAAAGTATTGTATCCGTTCGGTTTTGGTCTTTCCTATACGACATTTGCCGTGACCGCAGAGGCAGAAGAGAAAGATGTTGACAATGTAACCGTGACGGCAACCGTTGAAAATACCGGCAAAACGGATGGTAAAGAGGTTGTTCAGGTTTATGTAAAAGCTCCGCAGGGTGTTCTTGGAAAACCATCCCGCGCACTCGTCGGTTTTGCAAAGACCGGTGTTCTTGCACCAGGCGCAAAAGAGACGCTGACGATCGATGTGACCAAAGAGAGCTTTGCATCCTACGATGACAGCGGTGCAACCGGCCACAAATCCTGCTACGTACTCGAAGAGGGCAGTTATGAGTTCTACGTCGGAAGCGATGTCAGAAGCGCAGCCTTTGCCGGTGCATACGAGCAGCCGTTCAAAGTGGTTGAGATCCTGACCGAGGCTATGGCTCCGGTAGAAGCATTTGAGCGCATGAAAGCTGTTCCGGGCGAAGACGGAACGTTAAAACCGGGATATGAGGCAGCTCCTCTGCGCACCGTAGATCCGATCGAGCGCATGAAAGAAAACCGCATGGAGCCGATCACCTATACCGGTGACAAAGGCTACAAGCTCGGTGATGTCCTGGATAAGAAAGTAACGATGGAAGAGTTCGTGGCACAGCTTTCCGATGAAGATCTGATCTGCATCTTCCGCGGCGAGGGCATGTGCAGCCCGAAGGTTACTCCGGGAACCGCAGCAGCATTCGGCGGCCTGACACCGGAACTGCAGGAATTCGGTATTCCGGCAGCCTGCTGTACCGACGGCCCGTCCGGACTCCGCTTTGACTGCGGAACGAGAGCCTTCTCCATGCCGAACGGAACCCTGCTTGGCTGTACGTTTGACCTTCCGCTGGTAGAAGATCTGTACGAGATGGCAGGACGCGAGATGAGACAGAACCGTGTCGATGCCTTGCTCGGACCTGGTATGAATATTCACAGAAACCCGCTGAACGGCCGTAACTTTGAGTATATCTCCGAGGATCCGTACCTGACCGGATGGATCAGTGCCGTACAGATTCTTGGTATGGAAAAATCCGATGTAACCGGAACCATCAAACACTTCTGTGCAAATAACCAGGAGTCCAACCGACATCATGTGGACGCCGTTGTTTCCGAGCGTGCCCTGCGTGAAATCTATCTGAAGGGATATGAAATCGCAGTCAAAGAAGGCGGCGCAAGATCCATCATGAGCACTTACGGACCGGTCAACGGCATCTGGACTGCAGGAAATTACGATCTTCTGACCACGATTCTGCGCGGCGAGTGGAACTATGACGGCTTCGTTATGACTGACTGGTGGGCAATGTCGAACCGTGAGGGATATGAAGCAACCAGAACAACCCATGCACCGATGGTATCTGCCGGAAACGATGTCTTCATGGTATGCACCGACTGCTCCGATATGGGACAGGACGATGTGAAAGAGGCACTGGAAAACGGCGAGATCACAAGAGGCGACCTGCAGAGAAATGTGATGAATGTTCTGCATTTCATCCTTGGAACTCCAAGCATCTTACGGTTCCTGGACCGCATCAGCGAGGAAGAGAAAGAAGCACAGGAGCAGATAGGCGACAACGATTTCGTTGCAGCAGATCTTGTAACATACGAGGCAGATCCGGCAACGGGAGATGTTGTGATCGACGCATCCGCATGGAACACGAAAAAAGGAAACAGTGAAGTATGCGGTGTTACGATTCTGGATGACAAGATGGGAACGTACGATATCGAAATCGAGATGAAATCCGATCTGGAAGACCTCGCACAGCTGCCGGTAACCGTGTACATCGACAATATCGTAAAAACTGTGATCAGCATCCGCGGAACAAAAGGTGAGTGGATCAAAGAGACGAGAGACCTTGGTTTCTTCTTCGGCCCGAACCACTACCTGAAGCTGTACTTCGGCGCAAATGGTCTGGAGCTTGGAAAGATCCGCCTGAAGTTAAGAGAAGGCATGGAAGTACTGAGCAAACACGAGGAATAAATAAAAAAAGAAATACAGAGAAAAACCGGAACCCGGGAGCCGCTGTTTGAAAGCGGTGCCGGGTTCCGGTTTTTCGTATGAAAGAAGATTTTTATGGAAGAAGCTGTTTTTTAGTGAAGCTCGTCCTCATCCACATCAATCACATTGTCATCGTGCAGGATTTTCTGCTGGTTGATCTCGGTCTGGATGACGTTTTTGATCCGGCGTTTTGCGCGGCCCATGTAGTAGGTGGTGACAAGATCGGAAATGCCGCTGTAGACAAGGCAGATACCGATGAAAATGTTTGTGGTTGCAACGGCATCAAACGGATTGGTACAGATGATGATGCCGAGAACGCTGGTTAAAAGAGCCAGCAGGAACTCAAGCCACCATTTTTCCAGCCCTGTTTTTTTGAGGTTGAACGCCTTCTGAATGCTGAGCAGTCCGTTTGCCAGAAGGATGATACCGATGACAACCGGGATGAATGCGATTACAAGGTCACTTTCAAAGATAACGAAGCAGCCGAACAGAATCAGTACCAGGGCAACGAACAGATCGTAGCGGAAGAAAAACGGCTCGCCGCGGCTTGCAATGTAGCGGATCAACGCAACAACGCCGCCAAACAGGAGCAGTGCTCCGGCGATATAACAGATCAGCAAACTCGTTTTTACGGGGTAGACGATCAGCACGATACCTAGTATAATAGAGACAGCGGCTGAAAGCAGGAAACTGTTTTTCACATCCTGAAAAAATTGTTTCATAAGGATTCTCCTTTCCACTTGAATGTGGTTTTTCGTTTGCTTTTATAGTAGCTTTTCAAAGCAGAAAAAGCAATGGACAAATTGAAAAAAATGTACGAAGAAATGGAATCGTGAAACGGAAGAAAGAGAGGGTAAAAAAGATGCAGGACGAACAGAAAAAGTTCCAGGAGAAGCTCTCCGAATTGCTGTCATACGCCAGAGACCATGAAAATAAAGTAACGATGAAAGAAGTCAGAGACTTTTTTGAAGACTTTGCACTGGATGAGCAGAAAGTCACCTTTGTCTGCGAATATCTGACGATGGAGCAGGTCGATGTGGCAGATTATGAGCCGGGCGTCGTGCCGGAGGAGACCGAAAAAGAAAAGAAAAAACCGGAGTTTTCCGAGGAGGAGCTGCGTGCCTTACAGCAGTATCTTGACGAACTGCCGGAGACAGAAACACCGTCGGAGGAAGAAACGGCAGAGCTTTACCGGAAAGCGGCAGAGGGCGATTCCCTTGCAAAGAGCATGCTCGTGCAGCTCTGGCTTCCGAAAGTTATTGAGACCGCAAAAGAAATGCACACCCGCGATTTCTTCCTGATGGATCTGGTGCAGGAGGGAAATGTCGGACTTTTAGTAGCGCTGGAGTCCGTTGTAAAAGCTGAGACGGCGGAGCAGGCGATTGATGCGGCTGTGCGTGAGACGATCAGCGATTTCATGGAAGAACACAGAGTTCAGAAACACAAGGACAATACTGTAGTCAATAAAGTAAACCGCTTAAAAGACGCCATCGAGGAACTCTCCGACGGCGATGACATGGATTTCAGTGTGGCAGAGCTTTCCGCGTATCTTGACATGTCCGTGGAAGAGATTGAGGATATTCTGCGGATTGCAGGCGAAGAGCCGTAACAAAAGGCTGGTATTTGCACAGAAACTGTGTGAATTGGCAATAAAACAAAAGCAAAGGAGAAAAATACAATGGTACATCATATTGTTATGTGGAAATTCAAACCGGAAGTAGAGGATGCAAAGAAACCGGAGCTGAAAAAAGCGATGGCAGAGAACCTGAAAAGCCTGGTCGGCAAAGTGCCGGGATTGTTGACGGTTGACTTTGTAGAAGCACCGCTTGCATCTTCCACCCATGATATGGCACTTGTCACAACCCTGGAAAAAGCAGAGGATGTAGCTGTATATGCAAAACATCCAGAGCACGTAAAAGTAGCAGACACCTATGTACGTCCGTACACAACGGAGCGTGCGGCACTCGATTACGAAGAGTAAAAACAAGCACGGACTTTAGCTCGTTGCCCGTGTAAATAAAAAAGTATCCCGCTTCCCCAAAAGGAACGGGATACTTTTTTTGTGCCGAGAAGATCAATTCCTGATCTGGTGAATACGTTTCATTTAAGTGTTTTTCTGTTCTTCCTTCTGCAGTTCGTCAATTGTAAGCAGCAGCTCATCGATGGAAACCTCTTCGTCCTTCGGATCTTCCGTAAATTCTCTGACCAGTTCTTCGTACGTTCTTCTTCTGTGTTCCAGCGCTTTCCGCGACCGCTCCCGCCGGATGCGGCGGACATACCGCAGGCGGAGGACAAAGAGCAGAATCAGAACGAGAAGGACAAACGGCATCGCCAGAAAAACAGGATCTGCCTTCCGGATACGGGCAAAAAGGGATGCACCGGCCGAGGCAAGATGGCGGAACCAGGAAGCGGCATGCACAGTGCCTTTCCAGAACGCTGCGAAATGGGAAGCCACAGATGAGAAGGAAACCGTGGATGATGCCGGTGCTTTGGAAACGGCCGGTTCCGGTGTCTGGGTTATGGCCGGTGTTTCGGTCGGCGTCGCAGTGGCAGTCGGCGTCGGTGTCGCCGTCGGAACCGGTTCAAACGTTACGGCAAGGGTATGATCCTTCTGGATATCGGAAAATGTGTAGCTGTCCGGATATTCCGTCACCGGCAGATACAAGCCGTCCACCGAGAGCTTCGCGAGCCGGAAGCCTTCGTCTGCCGTGTAGGAAACGGTTTTTTCCTCTCCGCGGGAAACTTCCCCGCCCTCGGACACCGAGCCATGCTCCGCCGCGGAAGTGGAAACCGTGAACAGATACGGCACCCGGGTGCGGTAGAACTGCACGTACCGTCCACCATCTGCCTTTGTTACGTTTACAATCGCAATAAATTCCCCAGGATTTGTCTCACAGAGGCCCTCTGGTTCATTGATGGTGATATCGTCGGAAAAGCCAAAATCAACCGTGTCGTCCGCAAGCAGTGTTTTCTGCGAGAGCGAGTATGTCTGGATAAAGTTTCCGATTCCGAGATGCATCGTCAGCGGAAAAAGAAAAAAGAGATCGCCGGAAACACAGAGATCCTGAAAGTTTTCCATGTAAAAATCGAAGGGATACGTGCCCCAGTCATCCACCACCTGAAGTGAGGCATCGAGGAGTTTAAAGCCGTAGCCGCCGTCCGCATCGGTCTGGATCAGATAGCCGCCGGTGGAGGGAAGATAATCAATACCGAGAATATTGTAGCTTGTCGAGAGCTGGATCCGCTCTTTCTGCTCGAGAGTATCCGGGTCGAGGCGGAAGATACATCCGTAATTGGAAGCATCCGGGCTGCTGTAGCCGCTCACGAGGATTTCATGTGTGACGGGATTGTATGCCATACCGTTTGCGTGAGCAAAGTCTGCGTCCCTTACCTGATGCGCGAGGGAATACTGCGTAACGGGATTTCCGTCTGCGTCTGTATCATTTTTATAGTAGGCAGAGACTACGTCCGGCTCTGTCGTCAGATCATTAAAATTTTCGATGCAGATGATATAATCTTCCGTCGCACAGACGGACTGCACCGCGCCGTTGCTGCCGAGAATCGGATATTCCCCGACCAGTTCCCAGGAGGCACCGGTAAACGGCGTACTGGAGGCAAAACCAGCCTGACAGAGTATGGGATGAGCGAGGAAGAGAAAAATACCCAGAAAAAGGGCAAGAAAAAAACGGCCGGATTTCTTGCCAGTGGGAGATTTTATCGAAAAATTTGTAAATGCAAGCCGCATATGATGTGTAGGTCCTTTCTTACAGAAAAAAGGTGAACTTTTTCTGTCATCCTATCTTACCACGGAACCGGCGGAAAGTAAATGAAGGAGGGATGGAGATTTTCTTACATATCGTTTAAGAAAATGTAATAATTTTGTAGTGTTTGCCGATGCAAAGTAGTTGTAAACATTTTGCCGTCTTGGTAAAATAAACATAACAGAATTCAGAAAATTGTGAAGAAAAAGGAAAGGCAGAGAACCGATGATTAGAATCAAAGATATAGCAGACCGCGCAGGGGTCAGCCCGACGACGGTTTCGAATGTAATACACGGAAAGACAGGGCGCGTCTCGAAGGCAACGGTCGAGAAAATCAACCGGATTTTAAAGGAGATGGAGTACGTGCCGAGTATCAGCGCGCGTATACTGGCGAACAACAGCTCCGGTCTCATTGGTGTGGCGCTTGGTTTCATGAAGAAAGGAAATGCTTCTTCCTTTGAGGATCCCTTTGTGTCGGCAATGCTTGGAAACCTGGAGTATCAGATCCGGGAACACGGCTACTATATGATGCTGGTTGCGCGCCATGAGAAGGACGATCTTATGCAGCAGGCGCTCGGCTGGAATTTTGACGGCATGATTGCGATGGCCCTGAGTGAAAAGGAGATAGCAGAGCTTTCGGAACGTCTCGGGAAACCACTGGTAACCATTGATCAGTATCTCCCGCCGGAACTTGGCGTCCGCTCCATTACGATGGATGACCGCGGCGGTGCGTACCAGATGAGCCAGTACCTGATTGGAAAGGGGCATAAAAAATTTCTCTTTCTATCTGACTGCGATCTCGGTGTTGACCACTATCGGTGGCTCGGTGTGCGTCAGGCGATGGAGGAGGCGGGAATTGAGGACTTCGAGAGTCGCCATATTGTGATACCATGGGATCCGGAGCAGAGGGAGAAGGCATATGAGGAGATGCTTCCGCTCTTCAAAAAACAGACAGCGCTCTTTTTTTCATCGGATTACTATGCACTTGAAGCATCCAACTTTCTGCAGAACAGGGGAATAAAGGTTCCGGAGGAAATTTCAATTGCGGGCTTTGATGATGTTACCTATGCGACACTTGCGCGTCCGAAGCTGACTACCGTACATCAGATGGTGGATGGAAAAGCACGCCGTGCCGTAGAAGTCCTGATGCACCTGATCCAGGATGAGCCGGTACAAAAAGATATTCCGCCATTGCCGACAACACTGGTGGAACGGGAGTCGGTAAGAGATCTGATGAAGTAAATAGTTACCAAATTTGCAGAAAAACTCTTGTAAAAACTGCTGGTTTTGCGCAAAACTATTGAAAAATCACCGTGAGGTATGGTAAACTGTGTTTGAAAACGACAGAATCAAAGAACCAGACACGTTCTGGGGATGAAATAAAGGAGGTAAAAAAATGGACAAAAAATGGTGGAAAGAAGCCGTAGTGTATCAGATTTATCCGCGCAGCTTCATGGACAGCAACGGAGACGGTATCGGCGATTTAAATGGTATCACATCCCGTCTGGATTATCTGAAGGATCTTGGCGTGGATGTTATCTGGCTGTCACCGGTGTACCAGTCACCAAACGATGACAATGGATACGATATCAGCGATTACCGGGCAATCATGCAGGAGTTCGGAACAATGGAGGATTTTGACCGCATGCTTTCGGAGATGCATAAAAGAGGCATCAAGCTGGTCATGGACCTTGTTGTCAATCATACCTCAGACGAACACAAATGGTTCGTGGAGAGCCGCAAATCGAAAGAAAACCCGTACCGCGACTATTACATCTGGCGTGATGCAAAAGAGGGAAAAGAGCCAAACAACTGGGGAAGCTGCTTCTCCGGCTCCGCATGGAAATACGATCCGCAGACCGAGATGTATTACCTGCATCTGTTTTCCACGAAGCAGCCTGACCTGAACTGGGAAAACCCGACCGTAAGAAAAGAAGTTTTCGATATGATGAACTGGTGGTGCGAGAAAGGCATCGACGGCTTCCGTATGGATGTCATCAGCATGATCTCCAAACCGGAAGGACTGCCGGATGGAAAGATTCCGGAAGGCGGACTCTACGGTGACTCCGGCTGCGTAAACGGACCGCATGTTCATGAGTATCTGCAGGAGATGAACAAGGAAGTCCTTTCCAAATATGATCTGATGACGGTCGGTGAGTGTGCCGGTGTCACGATCGAGGAGGCAGAAAAATATGCATCCGCAGACGGCAAAGAGCTCAGCATGGTATTCCAGTTCGAGCTGGTTGAGCTGGCAAGCGGAAAATACGGCAAATGGACGGACAAACGCGTACCGCTCAAAGATTTCAAACGCGTCATGACAGCATGGCAGACGGAGCTTGAGGGCAAGGCATGGAACAGCCTCTTCCTTGGAAACCACGACCAGCCGCGCTGCCTGTCCCGTTTCGGCGATGATTCACCGGAATATCGCGTAGTCAGTGCCAAAATGCTGGCAACCTGCCTTCATATGATGCAGGGTACCCCGTACGTATACCAGGGCGATGAGCTCGGCATGAAGAACGTTCCGTTCCACGATCTGTCCGAATTCCGCGATATTGAGAGCATCAACGCGTTTCACGAGCTGACCGGAGCCGGAAAAGTAGCGCCGGACGATATGATGCGCTACCTGAACCTGCGCGGAAGAGACAATGCAAGAACTCCGATGCAGTGGGATGATACCGCTTCGGCAGGATTTACCACAGGAACCCCGTGGATCAAAGTCGGACCGGATTACGAGACCGTCAATGCAAAAAATGAGATGGCGGATCCGGATTCTGTATACAATTATTACAAGAAACTGATTCATCTCCGGAAAGAGAAGGATATCATGGTTTACGGAACGTACGAGCTGCTCGATCCGGAGGACGAGGCACTGTATGTATATACCAGAACCTTAGGCGATCAGAAACTCCTCGTGATGTGCAATTTTACAAAAGAGGAGCAGGAGTACACGGTTCCGGAAACCTTTGCAGGAGCAGAGGTACTGATCAGCAACTATCCGCAGGACGGCGCGGCAGCAGGGACACGAAAACTGCGTGCGTATGAGGCAGTTGTTCTGGAAACCAAATAAAAAATGCAGAGGAACCTGTGGCAGAACGGATTTTTGCCACAGGTTCCCGTTCTCAAAATACGGCAAAAACCGGTAAGAGTAAGAAAGGGGAAAACAAAACATGAAATCATATCTGAAAATGGAGACACATCCGCTTGCAGATCCGAAGAATGTAGTAAAGGGCGATAAATATCGTATCACGGTGCTGACGGAGCATCTTCTTCGGCTGGAATACAGTGAGGACGGTGAATTTATCGATGCAGCATCCCAGACGGTCGTAAACCGTGATTTTCCAGCAGTGGAATTTTCCGTCAAAGACACAGGCGATGAGCTGGAGCTACGCACAAAGTATCTGCAGCTGAATTACAACAAAAAGGCATTCTCTGCAAACGGACTTTCCTGCAAAACAACGGCAGTCGGCATCAGTTCTGTACCGGCATGGCATTACGGAGATCCGACACAGGATCTTGGAGGAACGGCCCGTACGCTTGATCAGGTCAACGGAGCATGCGAACTGGAACCTGGTATCATGTCCTGGTTTGGTTCCGCTGTTCTGGATGATTCGAAGTCGCTTCTGATGACAGAGGACGGTTGGGTGACCCCGAGAAAGAAAGGAGTGCAGGATCTGTACTTCTTCGGCTATGGCTGGAATTTCCGCCTGGCATTAAAGGATTTCTACCACCTTTGCGGCAAAACTCCGATGCTTCCGAGATTTGCACTTGGAAACTGGTGGAGCCGTTACTGGCGTTACAGTGAAGCATCTTATATGAAACTGATGGAAGACTTCGACAAAGAGAACGTTCCATTCTCGGTTGCTGTTATCGATATGGACTGGCACCGTGTAGACGATGTGGATCCAAAATACGGCAGCGGCTGGACCGGCTATAGCTGGAATAAAAAACTCTTCCCGGATCCGGAGCGTTTTCTTGGAAAACTCCATGCACGCGGCATGAAGACAACACTGAACGTCCATCCGGCAGACGGAATTCGTGCGTATGAGGACTGCTATCCGGAAGTAGCAGAGGCTATGGGAGTGGATGCAAAAAAAGAAGAGCCGGTCAATTTTGACATTGCGGATCCGAAATTTGTTGATGTATATTTCGACAAAGTTCATCATCCGATGGAAAAAGAGGGCGTCGATTTCTGGTGGATTGACTGGCAGCAGGGACAAAGTACCAAGATCGAGGGTCTTGATCCGCTGTGGATGCTGAATCACTATCATTTTCTTGACAGTGGAAGAGACGGAAAACGTCCGATGACCTTCTCCCGCTATGCAGGACCGGGCTCCCACCGCTATCCGGTCGGATTTTCCGGAGACACCCATATCACCTGGGAATCCCTGGATTTCCAGCCATACTTTACCAGCACAGCCTCCAACATCGGCTACGGATGGTGGAGTCATGATATCGGCGGCCATATGCTCGGCTACCGTGACGATGAGCTTGAAGCAAGATGGTATCAGTACGGAGTCTTTTCTCCGATCAACCGTCTGCACAGTTCTAACAGTGCCTTCAGTGGAAAAGAGCCTTGGAACTTCAGTATGGAAGTGCGCAGCACAATGGATGATTTCCTTCGTCTGCGTCATAAACTCGTACCGTATCTGTACACGATGAACTACCGTGCATGGAAAGAAGACACACCGATCGTTGTTCCGATGTATTATGATTACCCGGAGACGGTTTTCTGGGGCAAAAATCAGGCACCGAATCAGTACTTCTTCGGAAGCGAGCTGATGGTAACACCGGTGACAACGAAATGCATTCCGGAGCTGAAGCGTGCAAAAACAAAGGTGTGGCTGCCGGAAGGTACGTGGTTTGATTTCTTCAACGGAATGATTTACGAGGGTGGCAGAAGTATGGATCTGTACCGTACGCTCGAGGAGATCCCGGTTCTTGCGAAAGCAGGTGCGATTATCCCGATGACAGAGAAGATCAGTGCGCTGGATGTAGAATCCAACCCGGATGAGCTGACGGTACGCGTTTATGCGGGCGCGGACAATACATTTGCCCTGTACGAGGATGACAATACTACCATGGCATATGAGAAGGATGACTGTGCAAAAACATCGATGACGCTCGACTGGGGTGCGCGGAAATTTACGATTGCACCGGTTGAGGGCAATCAGAGCCTCGTTCCGGAAAGCAGAATGTACTGCGTAGAATTCGGCGGAAGTACGGCAAAAGAGGCGAAGGTCTTTGTAAACGGCGTGGAAGCGGATGCAGAAGTCAAAGAGAAAGACGGACTTCTTACGATCGCGGTAACAGATGTAAAACCGCAGGATACTGTGACAATCTGTCTGCCGGAAGATACGGAGATTGCAAAGAACGATGTCATGACACGTGCGATGGATCTGCTGCTGCACGCCGAAATCAGCTACATCACCAAAGAGCAGATCGCAAATCTTCTTCACAAAGCAGACGGAAAGGTAGCAATTCTGGCTGCAGAGCTGCAGAGCATGGAACTTTCAAATGATCTGCGCGGTGCGTTGCTGGAGATCATTACGGCATAAATTGCTGCAGAAAAACACGATTTGATTTACAGAAAAAGAATTCTGTGATACGATACATACAAAGAAAAGGAAGAGAGCGTGGCAGTGGATTCTGTCAGGCTCTCTTCTTGAAATGTGAGACAGGAGGATTTTTAAACGTGGGAAAATACATCATGGCACTTGATGCCGGCACAACGAGCAACCGCTGTATTCTGTTTGATCAGAAAGGACAGATCGTAAGCCTTGCGCAGAAGGAGTTTACCCAGCGTTTCCCGAAACCGGGCTGGGTGGAGCACGATGCCAATGAAATCTGGTCCACGATGCTCGGTGTAGCCGTGGAGGCAATGCAGAAAGCGGGCGCGTCCTACGAGGATATTGCGGCAATCGGCATCACAAACCAGAGAGAGACGACGATCGTCTGGGACAAAAAGACGGGAGAGCCGGTCTACAATGCAATTGTATGGCAGTGCCGCAGAACATCGGAATACTGCGATTCCCTGATGGAGCGCGGACTGGTTGACCGTTTCCGGGAGAAAACAGGTCTTGTGATCGATGCGTATTTTTCAGCCACGAAGCTGAAATGGATTCTAGATGAAGTTCCGGGCGTGCGCGAGCGGGCGGAGCGAGGCGATCTCTATTTCGGAACGGTGGAGACGTGGCTGATCTGGAAGATGACAAAGGGAAAGGTACATGTCACCGATTACACCAACGCGTCCCGTACAATGCTGTTCAATATCCATACCCTGAAATGGGATGAGGATATCTTAAAAGAGCTGAACATTCCGCTCTGTATGCTGCCGGAAGTCCGCCCGTCGAGCTGTGTCTACGGGGAGACGGCATCCACATATTTCGGCGGCCCGATTCCGATTGCGGGAGCAGCGGGAGACCAGCAGGCGGCGCTGTTCGGCCAGACCTGCTATGCGCCGGGCGAAGCGAAAAATACATACGGAACAGGCTGCTTCCTGCTGATGAACACGGGAGAAAAGCCGGTTTCTTCGACACACGGTCTTGTTACCACGATTGCATGGGGCATCGGGGACAAGATTACGTATGCGCTCGAGGGATCCATTTTCGTCGGCGGAGCCGCAATCCAGTGGCTGCGCGATGAGATGAAGCTGATCGAGTCCTCGGCGGATTCCGAGTACATGGCGCAGAAGGTGAACGACACGAACGGCTGCTACGTCGTGCCGGCGTTTACCGGCCTTGGCGCACCGTACTGGGATCAGTATGCGAGAGGAACCATTCTCGGCCTGACCCGCGGCGTCAACAAATACCATGTGATCCGCGCAACACTGGAGTCGATCACGTATCAGGTGGATGATGTCTTAAAAGCGATGGAGGCAGATTCCGGCATGAAGCTCTCTGCACTGCGTGTGGACGGCGGAGCAAGCGCCAACAATTTCCTGATGCAGTGCCAGGCGGACATCAGCCAGGCGCCGGTGGAGCGGCCATGCTGCATCGAGACGACCGCGATGGGAGCAGCTTATCTTGCGGGACTCGCCGTCGGCTACTGGCCGGATCAGGAGACAGTAAAACAGAACGGAGCCATTGACCGTACGTTTGAGCCGGAGCTCTCGAAAGAGGAGCGCGATGAGAAGATGAACGGATGGCACAAAGCAGTCCGTTACGCCGAAGGATGGGCGAAATAGAAAAAGATTTTGGAAATGCAGAAAAGGAACGGCTTCGTAATGAAAACCGTTCCTTTTCGCGTAAGGTATGTACTGATGTTAAAGAATGTCGATGTGTTCGCCGTTTAAAGCTTTGTTCATGCTTCGCACGGCACAGAATTTACCGCACATCGAGCAGGTATCTTCCTGTTCCGGCGAGCGGTCAGCACGGATGGCTTTTGCAGTCTCCGGGTCCAGTGCGCAGTCCCACTGTGCTTCCCAGTCGAGCACGCGGCGGGCATCGCCCATCTTGTCGTCAATATCACGCGCATGCGGAACACCTTTGGCGATGTCGGCAGCGTGTGCGGCGATTTTGCTTGCGATGATGCCCTGTTTTACATCATCCAGGTTCGGAAGAGCCAGATGCTCTGCCGGCGTTACGTAGCAGAGGAAAGCAGCGCCGTTCATAGCGGCAATCGCGCCTCCGATGGCAGCGGTGATGTGGTCGTAGCCCGGTGCAATATCGGTCACAAGAGGGCCGAGGACATAGAACGGAGCGCCCATGCAGATGGTCTGCTGTACTTTCATGTTGGCCGCAATCTGATCCATCGGAACGTGGCCCGGTCCCTCAACCATAACCTGAACGTCTTTTTCCCAGGCACGTTTGGTGAGTTCGCCGAGGCGCACCAGCTCCTCAATCTGGCAGACATCCGTTGCGTCGGCAAGGCAGCCAGGACGGCAGGCGTCGCCGAGAGAAATGGTCACATCGTATTCACGGCAGATATCGAGAATCTCATCGTAATACTCGTAGAACGGATTCTCCTCGCCGGTCATGCACATCCAGGCGAACACGAGGGAGCCGCCGCGGGAAACAATATTCATTTTCCGTTTGTGTTTGCGGATCTGATCGATGGTTTTTCTGGTGATGCCGCAGTGCAGGGTGACGAAATCGACACCGTCCTCGGCATGGAGGCGGATGACGTCAATAAAATCTTTGGCGGTCAGCGTATCCAGGTCTCTCTGGTAATGGATCACACTGTCATATACCGGCACGGTGCCGATCATGGCCGGACATTCGGAGGTCAGTTTCCGCCGGAACGGCTGCGTATTGCCGTGGCTCGACAGGTCCATGATGGCTTCTGCGCCCATATTGACCGCGGAGAGTACCTTCTGCATCTCCACATCGTAATCTTTACAGTCTTTCGAAACACCGAGATTTACATTGATTTTCGTGCGCAGCATCGAGCCGATGCCCTCCGGATCGATGCAGGTGTGCAGTTTATTGGCCGGAATGGCAACCTTTCCGCTGGCAACGAGCGGCATCAGGTCTTCCACGGCCATATACTCTTTTTCTGCGACTTTTTTCAGCTCCGGTGTTACAATGCCGCGGCGTGCGGCGTCCATCTGTGTTGCGTAATTGCGTTCCATCTGTTGTTCTCCTTTATTTTCAAAATCAGATCCGGTAAGCGTGGTTCAGCGGTCCCGAGCCGTGGCCGAGATCCATCATGCTCGCGAGTGCGCCCGAAATATACTCTTTTGCGGCGGAAATGGCATCCGGAAGGGAAAGCCCCTTTGCGAGCCCCGATGCGATGGCGCTGGAGAGTGTACAGCCGGTGCCGTGTGTGTTCGGATTGTCGATGCGTTTTCCGGTGAACCAGGTAAATGTGCCGTTGTGATATAAAAGATCGTTGGCATCATTGATACTGTGGCCGCCCTTTAATAGAACGGCACAGCCGCAGGAATCCCCGATCTCTTTTGCGGCGCGTTCCATATCGCTTTCCGACTGGATTTTGATGCCGGAGAGAACTTCTCCCTCTGGAATATTCGGTGTGATGACTTCGGCCAGAGGAAAGAGCAGTTTTTTCATCAGGTCAGGCACGCCGCCCGAAGCGAGCGCGGAACCGCTTGTAGCGACGAGGACCGGGTCCACAACGATGTGTTTGGCCTGGTAGAAGCGAAGCCGTTCGGAGATGACTTCGATCAGTGCCGGGGAGGATACCATACCGATTTTGACGGCGTCCGGGAAGATGTCCGTAAAGACGGCGTCAAGCTGTGCGGCCAGAAACTCCGGTGTTACATCGAAAATACCGGAAACTCCGGTGGTGTTCTGGGCGGTGAGTGCGGTAATTGCCGACATGGCGTAAACTCCGTTTGTGATCATGGTTTTGATGTCTGCCTGAATGCCGGCGCCTCCGCTGGAATCACTTCCCGCGATTGTTAATGCTGTTTTCATGTTTTTCGCGTCCATGAGAATTACTCCTTTGCATTACTTTTCTTTTTGGACAGGCGACAAAGAAAGTGGTGCCCCCAGTCTGCCGCCTGGTGTGAGGATGAATGGTTACGTAAAATTATTTGTTTTCCAGCATGCGCAGAGTCTGTTCTTTCAGATCCTTCGTTGCGGAAACAATGTCTTTCTGTGCAAAAATGGCACTGATGACGGCGATGCCGCAGATGCCGCTGCCGGAAAGCTCCGTCACGTTATCGCGTGTGATGCCGCCGATGGCGATGACAGGGATTTTAACGGCATTGCAGATAGCAGTCAGCGTTTCGTGGCTGACATCCTCCGCATCCGCCTTGGAACCGGTGTGGAAGACCGCGCCGACGCCGAGGTAATCTGCCCCGCGCTGCTCGGCGAGAATGGCCTGTTCCACGGTCTGCGCCGAAACGCCGATGATCTTGTCCGGGCCAAGCTTAGCACGGACATCGCCGGCCTCCATATCGCTCTGGCCGACATGAACGCCGTCCGCATCCATCTTAGCTGCGATTTCCACGTTATCGTTGATGACGAAAGGAACATGGTATGCGGCACAGAGTTTTTTCAGTTCCAGTGCCTCTTCCATAAAGTGATCCTGGTCAAGATTTTTTTCGCGGAGCTGGATAAACGTTGCGCCGCCCTGCAGAGCCTTTTCCACCTGGCTGTACAGTGTCTCGCCGTTCAGCCAGCTGCGGTCTGTCACAGCATATAAAAGCAGGCCTTTTTTATCGCACTTCATACTTTGCACCTTTCTCCAGCGTCTCGCCGTCCATGTGGTAGATGGCGTCGATGATGCGGTTCCGGTAGGTGGAGTTGCCGTCTTCCGGTTTCATATGGCTCCAGCCGATCTCGCCGGCAAGTCCCATCGCGCAGACAGCGGCAGCAGCGGCTTTTAACGGCTCGTCCGGGTTGGCAACGAGGTAAGCGGTCATCATGCCGGAGAGCTGGCAGCCTGTTCCGGTGATGCTTCCCATCTCGGCGCGTCCGTTGCGGATCACGTAGCAGGTGTCAGCATCGGCAACGAGGTCGATCGCTCCTGTGATGGCGACAACACAGTTGTGGTCTTTCGCAAAGTTTTTTGCAAAAGCAACGGCGCTGTCGAGGTTTTCGTCTGTTACTTTATCGGCAACGTCTGCATCAACACCCTTTGTCGTTCCACTTCCGAGTGCCAGTGTTTTGATTTCGGAAATATTTCCGCGGATGACGGTGAACGGGATTTTTTCCATCAGTCCGACTGCGGTCGAAGTACGTAAGTGGCTTGCGCCTGCGCCGACTGGATCGAGCAGGATTTTGTGACCGAGCGAAGCTGCTTTTGCACCGGCACGGTACATGCCGTCGATGCTCGTTCTGTGCAGCGTTCCGATGTTGATGTTCAGACCGCCGCAGATGGAGGTGATATCCTCGACATCCTCCGGTTCATCGGACATGATCGGGCTTGCGCCGCATGCCAGCAGAATATTGGCGACATCGTTTACTGTAACGTAATTTGTGATGTTGTGTACGAGAGGGGTTGTTTTTCTGACATTGTCAAGACAAGTGCCTAACATAATTTTTTGTTCCTCCTGTGTGAGTATTTTTGCAGAAGCAAATTCCCTTGTGGTACTGGAAGAACCTGTTGATGATGTGTTCATAGAGATTAAAAAAGCAGATATACGTGGAGGTATATCTGCAGAAAATGTGCATATCGTATCTCCCTACGTTGGCATTACCCAAATCAGGTTCAGGGTCTAGGAGATGCATCCTACTCTCAGCCCGCTTCGCACGCGAGCTCCCCTTTGCTTTCTGCAGACAATTATATACGCATAAAAACAATTGTGCAAGAGAAAAACGGAAGATTTAAAAAAATTTCAGAAAAATAAAAAAGACATGCAAAATATTGGAAATGTAATGTTATTTGGGTTGACAGAGAAAATAATATCAGCGTAAAATGAAGTATAAAATATGCGTGGAAGACGGGTGAAACGATGGAAGAACAAAGAAGCTTGAACTCTACCAGGACAGCCCGGAATACACCTTCGACCTGATCCTCGTGGACGTACATATCGCAAAGCCGATTGATGCGGAATTACTGAAAAAGAAAATTGCAGAGTATTGCAGGTGAAAAGAAGTGCCCCTGCCCGGCATCTGATGTGTGCCGGGCAGGGGCTTTTGATGTGCGAATCTTATTTTTCTTCCTCCGGGTACGTATAGCCCCAGGTTCTGCGGAAGGAGGTCATCAGATCCATGACGTCCTTCGTGTAGTCGAGGTGCATGGCAGATGCATCTCCATTGATGGCGCGTTCCATGTCGGCGAGCTCATAGGCGAGTGCATCGGCGTTGTCACCGGCTTTGATGATTTCGGATTCGCCGGTGGAAGCGTCTGTGATTTTTGCTTCCCAGGCACGCGGGTACTCCATGATCTCGATAAATCCGTTCTCACAGGAAACCATGCCGCGTTTCGGCTGTTTGGAGTGGAGAGAGAGCATCACACTTGCCATCTGTCCTTCCTGATTGGTGAGAAGGAGGCCGGCCTGCTCGTCCACACCGGTCGGAGCGGGCTTTACCTGGGAAAGGAGCTGATCCGGCTTAGAGTCGAAGAACCAGCGGATGAAGGAGAGTGCGTATACGCCGATATCAAGCATCGCGCCGCCTGCGAGATTCCGGTTGAAGAAGCGGTTCTTCATGTTGTACTCTTTGAAACTGCCGAAGTTCATCGTGATCAGATTGACTCTGCCGAGACTGCCGGAGTCGAGAAGTTTTTTCAGCTCTTTGTAGATCGGCATATGGTAAATCGTCATTGCCTCTCCGATGATGACACCTTTTTCTTTTGCAAGCGCTATGGCCTCGTCGAGCTCGTCGCTGTTCAGCGTAATCGATTTCTCAACGAGAATGTGTTTTCCATTGGCAATCGCCTCTTTCATAAAGCCAAGATGCGTGTTGTGCGGCGTCGTGATATAAATGACATCGACCTCCGGATCGGTAAACATCTCATGGAAATCATCGTAAACTTTTCCAATTCCATATTTCTCCGCAAAAGCAGCCGCCTTCTCATGGGTCCGGTTGCCGACTGCGTAAATATTCTTTCCGTTTTTCTGCAGTGCGACCGCCATTTCATTTGCAATCACACCGCATCCGAGTACAGCCCATTTGATTTCTTTCATCGTGAGATTCTCCTATCGTATCTATTTCGCCCAGAGCGGTTCTTCGCTTCCGCTGTAGTCAAACCGTCCGTCGTTTTTCTCTTCCAGTGCTTTGATCATATGGTACGTAAATTCATTGTAAGGCGTTGGAATTCCAAGCTCTTTTCCCATGCGGATCAGCGCACCCGAGAACATATCAATTTCCGTATGGCGTCCCGCATCGAGATCCTGGAGCGTCGAGTAGCGCGCCGTCGGCGGAACCGCACTTCCGCGTCCCGAGGAGACATCCGCCTTGCTGATATTAATTCCCTTTGCCTCCGCAATCGCCATCAGTTCTGCGCGGAGTCCGTCGCTGATCGCCTTCATATGTACACTGTCGCGGTAGCAGCCGACCCCGGCACCGAGAATAGCCTGCGGCAGGTTATTGCAGACATTCAGCCGGAATTTGCTCCATAGTTCCTCTAAAATACAATCGGTTGCCCGGTAATGCAGCCCTGTGCCGGAGAACAGATCCAGAACAGCCTGCACACGCTCACTGTCGTACGGCGCCGAAACTTCGCCGAAAATGATGCCGAGCGTCGCCTCAGGGTTGAAAACGTAGCCGTCATTCTCTTTATGAGAAGCTACTTTGATAACAGCATGAAGCAGATGCTCCGCACCGACTTTTTCCGCGATGATCTCCTCACTGTCCACGCCGTTCATCAGACTCATGATCACAGTATTCTCGCCGGTAACGGCAGTAATATTGTCAAGAGCCCCCGGCAGTGCGCCGTATTTGAGCGAGACGATCAGAAAATCCACGCCGTGTGCCTCTTCCGGTGTCCATACCTCCGGGTGATAAACCGTATCGTTAATTTTGCATCCTTTGTTTTTCAGACGCTTCGCCCGTTCCCCGGACGCGATAACGCCAAGCCGGATGTCCTTTTTCTCCGAAAGCCCCCAGATTACATAAGACCCAACCGCTCCGGCGCCCAGAACAGCAACTGATTTTATTATCATAATAGCCTCCTTTGTAACTATTTGAATTACCCTTACTATAACAAATTTTGCGGAGATCCTCAATTTGTTTTTCAAAATAGAAAATTTCGGAAAAGGAAGCCTAAATGTGTTGACGGAAGCTATTGGACCGCGGAGCAGAATAACTGGATGGTGACAGACGATCTGAAAAAGGTCAACGATACGCTGGGCCACGAGATGGGCGACATCATGATCCTGAACTTTGCAAAGCTCCTGCGGAAGGTCGTTCCGCCTCCGACCTGCTGCACGAGGCAGATCTGAAAATGTACGAAGACAAAATCCGGACGAAAGAAGAACAGAAGGCAAAAGAAAAACAAGAGAAGAAATAAGAAACGAAGGAGAAACGAAATTCGAACATTTCTCCTTTGTTTTTTGCGCGCATTTTTACCGGGAAATCATATTCTAAGGTTAGAATGAAAAAACAGGAGAATCTGTTGATGAAAGGAAAATGGCTGACAGGTGCGCTTGTACTGGCAATGGCGGCAGTGACGCTGGCGGGATGCGGGGCAAAAGATGAGACAAAAGAAAAAGTGGAGCAGGTGACATTAAATGAGGTTGCCCACTCCATTTTTTACGCCCCGCAGTACGTGGCAATTGAGGAGGGGTATTTTGCGGACGAGGGCATTGATCTGACGCTGATAACAGGATTTGGTGCAGATAAAGTGCTGACGGCGATGATTTCCGGCGAGGCGGATATCGGGTTTATGGGGGCGGAGGCAACCGTCTACGCGTACCTCGAGGGAACCGCAGACCCGGTTGTGAACTTCGCGCAGCTGACGCAGCGGGCGGGAAACTTTGTTGTGGGAAGAGAGAAAGACAATTCGTTTACCTGGGAGAAATTGAAAAACAAAGAGGTATTAGGGGGAAGAAAAGGCGGTATGCCGGAAATGGTCTTTGAGTATGTTCTGGCGCAGAAAGGGATTGATAAAAAAGACGTAAACATTAACCAGAGCATCGATTTTGGTTCCACAGCTGCCGCGTTCTCCGGCGGGCAGGGGGATTATACGATTGAATTTGAACCGTCCGCGACACTGCTCGAGCAGAAGGGCGACGGCTATGTCGTGGCATCGGTCGGAACGGAATCCGGGTATGTGCCGTATACGTCGTACAGCGTCAAACAGAGTTATCTGAAAACGCACGGCGCAACCGTAGAAAAATTCACGAAGGCACTGCAGAAGGGAATGGACTTCGTGCAGACGCACACACCGGAGGAGATTGCAGAAGTGATTGCGCCGCAGTTTGCAGAAACCGAGCTGGAAACCATCACCGCGATCGTGCGCCGCTACTATGAGCAGGATACGTGGAAAGAAAATCTGATCTTTGAGGAAGAAAGTTTTGATCTTCTGCAGGAGATTCTGGAGCAGGCGGGAGAGCTGGAGAAAAAGGCACCGTACAAGACACTCGTGACAACAAAATACGCCGAAGAGGCCGCCGCCAAAGGCTGATTCCGGCGGAATAGAAAAGCGAAAAAAGACAGAAAAAGACACTTTTCGACATTCGTCGACAAACAGCGACATTTCATTCGAAAAAAATAAAGAAAATTGCAAAAGAAAAGAAGAAAAATAGAGAAAAAGTATTGCAAAAAAGTAAATTTTGTTGCATACTATGGATGTCGCATATATTTTTTACAACACAGGCATACGGAGGCGAACAGACATGAAAGTAGGTTTTATCGGCGGCGGCAACATGGCGAGTGCCATGATTGGCGGAATGATTCAAAAAGGAGTTGTATCTGCAGATGACATTCTGGTATCGGTCCGCACGGAGAAAAGTGTGGAACGCTTGACCAACCAGTTTGGAGTCCAGGCGACTACGGAGAACGAAGCGGTCGTAGCCGGATCCGATCTTGTATTCCTGGCAGTAAAGCCAAACCAAATAAAAAATATAATAAACCTCGTCAAAAACTTCATCTCACCCGAGAAGATTATCGTATCGATTCTTCCCGGTAAGTCTTTACAATGGCTGGGTACAGAAATCGGAAAACCAACAAAGTTAATTCGCACCATGCCAAACACACCAGCACTCGTCGGAGAAGGAATGACCGGCGTCTGTGCCAATGATCTCGTGACGGAGGAAGAGCTGCAGCTCGTTTTAACCCTCCTGAAAAGCTTTGGCCGCGCAGAAGTTGTTCCGGAGTATCTGATGGATACCGTCACAGGTGTCAGCGGAAGCTCGCCGGCGTACGTATTTCTTTTCCTGGAGGCTCTTGCAGATGCGGCCGTAGCCGAAGGAATGCCGAGAAAACAGGCATATGAATTTGCTGCACAGTCTGTCCTTGGAAGCGCCAAAATGCTTCTCGAGACAGGAATGCATCCGGGAGAATTAAAAGACATGGTCTGCTCGCCAGGCGGAACCACCATCGAAGCGGTTGCCGTACTGGAGCGGGAGAAACTGAGAAGTGCTGTTATTGATGCAACACGAGCCTGCATCCGGAAATCAAAGGGAGTGGATTAGAAGGAGCAGCACCGCCGCTTTGACAGAATGACGCTAATGTGAAAGCAGCAAAATAAAGAATGTATGCACAAAAAAACAAACCAAAACAAGCAAAAAGCAAGCACAAAAAAGAGTAAAAAAACAAACGAGCGGAAAAATCCCGGCAGCCGTGGAAAAGGCACCGGGATTTTTTCTGGTAATTTATAGTTTTTTTCCTTTACTGAGCGTACTGTTGTGATAATCGGAAGAATAGGTTACATCCTTTCCAAACCATACCGGAGGAACAAAGGCGTTTGCGGATGCTTCGTCCGGAAACTCCACCTCTGCGAGGTAAAGGCCTTCATACGGCGCATCAAAGACATCGAGCTCGATCGTCAGATCCGTTCCGGTAAGCGGCAGCAGATAGCGTGTTTTTGAGATGAGAACGCCGTCTGCCTTTTCCCGCAGATGAAGGTAGGATTCCTTTGTGAGCGGAAGATTATACTCTTCACGCACCATCAGCCCTTTTGACTTGTAGGTCAGATAATATTCGTCGTCAGAGCGGCGGATGCGGACAACCGGTTCGGTGGAAAGATAGCCCTGCTCGATTTTTTTACATGGATAGCTTGTAAGATTTTCCGGAAGCTGATCCAGAAGGTATTTGCGTTCGATTTCCATAAAAGAGACTCCTTCTCGTGATTGCATCACTGCTTTTTTCAAGAGTTTACCATGCTTTTCCCGTGATGTTAAGCGAAATCCGGCTTTTTGCGAAAAAAGTCCTGAAATTTTTATGAAATGCAAGCATTCTGCGGAAAAATGTGGTATAATAGCGGCGGTTTGTTACAAAGAAAAGCAGAGAATATCACGTGACAAAACACACGAGACTGATCATACAACACAGGAGGACAAAACCATGGCAAAGATTTATGTATTTCTGGCAGACGGATGTGAAGAGATTGAGGCACTGACCCCGGTGGATCTGCTGCGCAGAGCCGGAGAAGACGTATGCACCGTTTCTATTATGGGAAGAAAAGAAGTAACAGGATCCCACAAAATCACCATTCTTGCAGATGAAACCATCGAAGAGGGAGAGTTTGATGACGGAGACATGCTGGTACTTCCGGGCGGAATGCCGGGTACATTAAATCTGGCCGGAAACGAGACGCTCGCAGCGCTGATTCGTTCCTATGACGATCAGGGAAAGAAACTGGCAGCCATCTGCGCAGCGCCGAGCATCCTTGGTGTGATGGGCATCTTAAAAGATAAAAACGCTGTCTGCTTCCCGGGATTTGAAGAAAAGCTGGCAGGCGCAAACGTACTCGATGTACCGGCAGTCACCAACAAAAATGTGACCACCGGCCGCGGCATGGGAGCAGCCACTGACTTCGCACTGGAGCTGATCCGTGTTCTGCAGGGAGAGGACAAAGCAAAAGAAATGGCGGAAAAAATCGTATTTCATTGCTAAAAAAAAGCCTAAAAACCACAGAAATATAAAAAAATCACTGGCGTTTTTGAAAAGAGTATGCTATACTCGATAAATGACTGTAGAATGGAGAGGTGTGCAGGTTTTCTGCCGCTTTTCAGATAAATCAAGGAGGAAATTGATAAAATGAGTGTACAGGTCGAAAATTTAGAAAAGAATATGGCCAAACTTACCATTGAGGTTCCGGCTGAAGAATTAGAGAAAGCACTGGAGAAAGCTTACCAGAAACAGAAAAAGAACATCAGCGTTCCGGGCTTCCGTAAAGGAAAAGTTCCGAGAGCTATGGTAGAAAAAATGTATGGCCCGGCAGTATTCTATGAGGATGCTGTAAACAGCCTTGTTCCGGAAGAGTATTCCAAAGCAGCAGAAGAGAGCAAACTGGACATCGTATCCCGTCCGGAGATCAACGTAGAGCAGATCGAAAAAGGCAAAGCTTTCATCTTTACCGCAACTGTAGCAGTAAAACCGGAAGTTACCCTTGGCGAGTACAAAGGTCTGGAAGTAGCAAAAGCTGACACAACCGTTACAGATGAAGAAGTAGAAGCTGAGCTGAAAAAAGAGCAGGAGAAAAATGCAAGAACCATCAATGTAGAGGATCGTCCGGCAGCAGACGGAGATACCGTTACACTTGACTTCGAAGGTTCTGTAGACGGCGTTCCGTTCGACGGCGGCGCTGGAAAAGATTATCCGCTGACCCTTGGCTCCCATTCCTTCATTCCGGGATTCGAAGAGCAGCTCGTTGGCGCAGCTCTGGAAGAGGAGAAGGAAGTAAACGTTACTTTCCCAGAGGATTATCAGGCAGAAGAGCTTGCTGGAAAAGCAGCAGTATTTAAATGCACCATCCACAAAATCGAAGCAAAAGAGCTTCCGGCACTTGATGACGACTTCGCAAAAGACGTTTCCGAGTTCGATACTCTGGATGAGTACAAAAAAGAAATCAAAGACAACCTGACCAAGAAAAAAGAAGAGCAGGCTAAGACAGAAAAAGAGAACGCTGTCGTAGATAAAGCAGTAGAGAACGCAACAATGGAGATTCCGGAAGCTATGATCGATACGCAGGTAGAGAACATGGTTGACGATTTCGCAAGAAGAATCCAGTCCCAGGGTCTGTCCATGGAGCAGTACATGCAGTTTACAGGCGCTACCGTTGATTCCTTAAAAGAGCAGATGAAACCGCAGGCTGTTAAGAGAATCGAGAGCAGACTGGTACTTGAGAAAGTTGCAGAAGCAGAGAACATCCAGATCAGCGATGAGAAGCTGGACGAAGAGCTGGCTAAAATGGCTGAAATGTACAAAATGGAGCTGGATAAATTCAAAGAGCTCGTTGGCGAATATGAGAAAGAGCAGATGAAGAAAGATCTCGCTGTTCAGGAAGCAGTAACTCTCATGGCCGACAGCGCAAAAGAGGCGTAAGACCTCGGAAAGAGAGGCAATTGAATGAGTTTTGTACCTTATGTCATCGAGCAGACAAGCAGGGGAGAGAGAAGTTACGATATTTATTCAAGACTGCTGAACGACCGTATTATTTTTCTGGGAGAGGAAGTCACTGACGTATCGGCAAACCTGATCGTTGCACAGCTTCTTTTCTTGGAGTCTGAAGATCCGGGAAAAGATATCCACATGTATATCAACAGTCCGGGAGGTTCTGTAAGCGCAGGACTTGCTATCTACGATACGATGCAGTACATCAAATGTGATGTATCCACGATCTGTATCGGTATGGCTGCCAGCATGGGAGCATTCCTTCTTGCCGGCGGTACCAAAGGAAAGAGAATGGCTCTGCCAAACTCTGAAATCATGATTCATCAGCCATCCGGCGGTGCACAGGGTCAGGCAACCGAGATCAAAATCGTTGCAGAACAGATTCTGAAAACCAAACGGAAATTAAATGAAATTCTGGCGGCAAATACAGGAAAACCGCTGGAACAGATTGAGATCGATACCGAGCGTGACAACTATATGTCCGCAGAGGAAGCAAAAGCATACGGTCTGATTGATAATGTAATTACGAACCGATAAGAGAGGAAAGGTGTCCAAAAGCGTAGTTCCGGCAATGAGGCTTTTGTGGCACCTTTTGCCTTATCCGGCGATAAGGTTTAGTTGTAATATGTTGAAAGGAAGAAAACGATGGCTATAAAAGGGAATGATACCAAGATCCGCTGCTCTTTCTGCGGAAAGACAGAAGACCAGGTACGCAAGCTGATCGCAGGCCCGGACGGGGCATACATCTGTGATGACTGCGTGGCAATCTGCTCGGAGATCATTCAGGAAGAATTTGAGGATCTGTACGGCGAGCAGGATACCGACGAGATCAACCTGATCAAACCAAAGGAAATCAAAGCATTTCTGGATGACTACGTAATCGGACAGGATGAGGCGAAAAAAGTGCTCTCCGTTGCTGTTTACAACCATTACAAACGAGTGCTTTCCGGTGCATCCTCCGACATCGAACTGCAGAAGAGCAACATTCTGATGCTCGGACCGACCGGTTCCGGAAAAACGTATCTGGCACAGACACTGGCCAAACTGATCAACGTTCCGTTTGCAATTGCAGACGCAACGGCACTCACCGAGGCAGGTTATGTCGGCGAGGACGTAGAAAACATTCTGCTCCGCCTCATTCAAGCAGCAGACTATGATATCGAGCGCGCTGAGCACGGCATCATCTACATCGATGAGATCGATAAAATCACAAGAAAATCCGAAAACGCTTCGATCACACGAGATGTTTCCGGCGAGGGTGTACAGCAGGCACTGCTGAAAATCCTGGAGGGAACTGTAGCTTCCGTTCCGCCGCAGGGCGGAAGAAAGCATCCGCATCAGGAGTTTATTCAGATTGATACGACGAATATCCTCTTTATCTGCGGCGGTGCATTCGAAGGACTCGAGAAGATCATCGAGACGAGACAGGATACGAAATCCATCGGATTCAACAATCCGATCGGCCATGCAAAAGATGAGAATGTCGGAGATCTGCTCCGTCAGGTCATGCCGCAGGATCTGACCAAGTTCGGCCTGATTCCGGAGTTTGTCGGACGTGTGCCGATTGTCGTTACGTTAAATTCTCTGGATGAGACGGCCCTGATGAAGATTCTGGTTGAGCCGAAGAATTCTCTGGTCAAACAGTACAAGAAGCTGTTTGAGCTGGACGGCGTACAGCTTGACTTCAAAGAAGATGCACTCGAAGCGATTGCAAAGAAATCCCTGGAGCGGAAAACAGGCGCCAGAGGTCTCCGCGCAATCATGGAAGATACGATGATGGATCTGATGTATGAGATCCCGTCGGACAATACGACAAAAGAATGCGTCATCACCAAGGACGCTGTAGAAAAGAAGGCGGAGCCGGAGATTATTCACGGCGAACCGGCCCCTGTTCCACGGCGGAATATGGGAAGAAGATCCGGAAGACCGGAAACCGCCTGAAAAACGCAGGAGGAAACTTAAATGGAAGAAGTGACAAAAGTATTACCGGCGATTGCGCTGCGTGGAACAACGATTTTGCCGGATATGATTGTACATTTTGATATCAGCAGACCTAAATCGGTCCGTGCGGTCGAGGAGGCGATGCTGGGAGACCAGAAAATTTTCCTGATTACACAGAAAGACCCGGATACGGAAGTACCGGGTCTGCTTGATGTGTATAAAATTGGAACAATTGCGGTCATCAAACAGGTTGTGAGAATGCCAAAGGATGTTCTTCGGATTCTCGTAGAAGCAGAAAGACGCGCAGAACTGCTGAACTTCGAGGAAGAGGAGAGCGAGTATCTCCGCGCCGAGGTGGCGCTGTTTACCGGCTCGGACGAAATGCAGTTTTCCGATATCGAGCAGGAGGCAATGCTGCGCAACTTAAAAGAGCTGTTTGCCGTCTACTGCGAGCAGACGCAGAAAGTCAGCAAGGAACTGGCAGGCCAGATCCTCGGAACCGAAGAAGTTGGAAAGCTGGTGGACCAGATCTGCATGAATCTGCCCCTCGACTACGTAAACCGCCAGAAACTGCTGGAGGCTGTGGAGCTTTCCGAGCGGTATGATACGCTCTGCGTCATGATCGCCAACGAGATTCAGATTCAGGAGATCCGTTCGGAGATTCAGGGAAAAATCAAAGAGCGGATCGATAAGAACCAGCGTGATTATATTCTGCGCGAGCAGCTTAAAGTCATCCGCGAGGAACTCGGCGAGGACAATTCCCGGACCGAGATTGAAAATTATAAGAAGCAGCTTGAGAAGCTCAAAGCCTCCAAAGAGGTAAAAGAGCGGATTTCCGAGGAGATTCACCGTCTGGAAAATTCGGCCAACAATCCGTCCGAGGCAGGCGTGATCCGCGGCTATATCGAGACACTGCTGGGGCTTCCGTGGGATAAGGCATCCCGTGACAATCAAGATCTGGCAAGAGCACGCGAGATTCTGGAGGAAGATCACTACGGTCTTTCGAAAGTAAAAGAGAGAATCCTCGAATTCCTGGCCGTACGCACCCTGACGAAGAAAGGCGAGAGCCCGATTCTCTGCCTGGCAGGCCCTCCGGGAACCGGTAAGACCTCGATTGCGAGAAGCGTGGCGCGAGCCCTGAATAAAAAATACGTCCGCATCTGTCTCGGCGGTGTGCGGGATGAGGCGGAGATCCGCGGCCACAGAAGAACCTACATCGGCGCGATGCCGGGACGCATTGCGGCGGGACTCCATCAGGCGAAGGTGAAAAATCCGTTGATGCTGCTCGACGAGATCGACAAAGTAAGTGCAGATTACAAGGGAGATACCTCTTCCGCACTTCTTGAGGTCCTCGATTCCGAGCAGAATAATAAATTTGCCGATCATTACGTAGAGCTTCCGATCGACCTTTCGGAGGTGCTCTTTATTGCAACCGCAAATGATATTCAGAACATTCCGCGTCCGTTGCTGGACCGTATGGAAGTGATTGAAATTTCAAGCTATACGGAAAACGAGAAGTTCCATATCGCAAAAGAACATCTCGTTCCGAAGCAGAAGAAGGCGAACGGTCTGAAAGAAGCACAGCTTGTGATCGAGGATGAGGCGCTGATGGAAGTGATCAGCGGCTACACCAGAGAGGCCGGTGTCCGCTCCCTGGAGCGCCAGATCGGCAGAATCTGCAGAAAGAGCGCGAGAAAGATTCTCGAGGAACAGGTAAAAGAGGTTGTTGTGACGAAAAAAAACCTGGAAGAGTTCCTCGGAAAAGAGAGGTATGAGTTCCAGCCGGCCAACGAAAAACCGGAGATTGGTATTGTGCGCGGTCTTGCCTGGACGGCAGTCGGCGGCGATACGCTGCAGATCGAGGTCAATGTGATGCCGGGAAAAGGAGAGTTTCTGCTGACCGGCCAGCTCGGCGATGTGATGAAGGAGTCTGCGCAGGCGGGCATCAGCTTTATTCGTTCCGTGGCAGAGCAGTATGAGATTCCGAAAGAATTTTTCGAGAAACACGACATCCACATTCACATTCCGGAGGGAGCCGTTCCAAAAGATGGCCCGTCTGCCGGTATTACGATGGCGACGGCGATGGTTTCCGCGATCACAAAGGTTCCGGTAAAAGCAGACGTTGCGATGACCGGAGAGATTACGCTCCGCGGCCGTGTGCTTCCGATCGGTGGCTTAAAAGAGAAGCTGCTGGCGGCAAAGAAAGCCGGTATCCATATGGTTCTCGTTCCGGAGAAAAATGAGCCGGATGTAAGAGAACTGGATGCGGAGATCACAGACGGACTGCAGATCGAATTTGTCGGCAGCATGGAACAGGTATTAAAACTGGCACTTGTGGAAAAGAAGTAAGGCCAGAAGATGCAAAAAACAGGAGAAGAAAAGTATGGTAATTAAACAGGTAGAGCTGCAGCATGTCTGCGGAATCACCAGTAAACTGCCGGATACCGGTCAGGTGGAAGTGGCATTTGCGGGAAAATCCAATGTTGGAAAATCTTCTCTCATCAATGCCCTGATGAATCGGAAATCACTGGCGCGTACCAGTGCGCAGCCGGGAAAAACACAGACGATCAACTACTACCACATCAATGAGGAAATGTATCTGGTGGATTTGCCGGGATACGGTTTTGCGAGAGCCTCCGAGGAGGTTAAAGCAAAATGGGGCAAGCTGATCGAGGATTATCTGCATCAGTCAAAAATGCTGCACGCAGTATTTCTTCTGATTGATATCCGTCATGCACCGTCCAACAACGATCGCATCATGTACAACTGGATTCTTCGAAACGGCTATCAGCCGATCATCATTGCGACGAAGCTGGACAAGATCAAGCGCAGCCAGCTTCAGAAACAGATCAAGCTGATCCGCGAGACGCTGGAGGTTGAGAAAGATACGATTGTGATTCCGTTTTCTGCAGAGACAAAACAGGGACGCGAGGAGATCTGGAATCTGATTGATGAAATCCGCTCGGATGCAGAAGAAAGCGGGGAATAATGTCATGGGTATGATACGTGCTGCAGGCCTTGGGTATGAATACCTCCGTTACGAGGAGGAAGGACAGGAGCCGGAAGTAACAAAAGCGATCGAGGACGTCAGTCTGGAAATCCAGAAAGGTCAGTTTATCGCGGTGCTCGGGCATAACGGAAGCGGAAAATCAACGCTTGCGAAACATATCAACGCTCTGCTGGTGCCTACAGAAGGCACCATGTGGGTGGATGATATGAAGACGACAGATGAGGAGGATGTCTGGAAGATCCGCCAGAAAGCCGGTATGGTATTCCAGAACCCGGATAACCAGATCATCGGAAATGTGGTGGAAGAGGATGTCGGCTTTGGACCGGAAAATCTGGGTGTCCCGACCGATGAAATCTGGAAACGGGTGGAGGAGAGCCTTACGGCGACCGGGATGATTTCATACCGGGCCCACTCTCCGAATAAGCTCTCGGGAGGTCAGAAACAGAGGGTTGCAATTGCAGGAGTGATGGCTATGCAGCCGGAATGTATTGTTCTTGATGAACCAACCGCGATGCTGGATCCGAACGGACGAAAAGAGGTTCTTCGCGCTGTGCGTAAGCTGAATGAAGAAAAGGGCGTTACGGTTATTCTGATTACGCATTACATGGAAGAGGTTGTTTTTGCGGACCGTGTGTTCGTTATGGACAGCGGCAGACTGGTAATGCAGGGGACACCACGGGAGATTTTCTCCGAGGTGGAAAAATTAAAAGAGCTCCGTCTCGATGTACCCCAAGTGACACTGTTGGCTTATGAATTGAGAAAAAGTGGTGTAGATCTCCCGGAGGGAATTCTGACCATTGAAGAACTGGTGAATGCATTATGTCATTGAAACTTGAAGATGTAACGTACACATACAGCCCGGGAACGGCATATGAAATGCACGCCCTGGAGCATATCAATCTTGAAATTCCGAATGGCCAGTTTGTTGGGATTATCGGCCATACGGGAAGCGGAAAATCGACGCTTGTGCAGCATTTGAACGGTCTGATCCGACCGACTGCCGGACGGGTGCTGTATAACGGAGAGGATATCTGGAAAGAAGGATATCCGCTAAGAGAGCTTCGAAGCCATGTGGGACTGGTTTTCCAGTACCCGGAGCATCAGCTTTTTGAGACGGATGTGATCACAGATGTCTGCTTCGGACCGAAAAACCAGGGACTTTCACCGGAGGAATGCAGAAAACGGGCGGAAGAGGCACTGGATCATGTCGGATTTCCAAAGGAAATGTATGAAAAATCGCCGTTTGAACTCTCCGGAGGTCAGAAACGTCGTGTTGCGATTGCCGGTGTGCTTGCCATGAACCCGGATTTTCTGGTGCTTGACGAGCCGACTGCAGGCCTTGATCCGAAGGGACGCGATGAAATCCTCGATCAGCTTGCATTGCTGCATAAGACGCGCGGCATTTCGGTCGTGCTCGTATCGCACAGCATGGAGGATATTGCAAAATATGTAGAGCGGATTATTGTCATGAACCACGGTCATGTGGCGTTTGACGATACACCGAAGAAAGTCTTCGCTCACTATAAAGAGCTCGAGAAAATCGGTCTTGCGGCGCCGCAGATGACGTATATTATGCATGCGCTAAAGGAACACGGCATGGACGTGGACGTAACGGCGACGACGGTTGAGGAGGCACGCGATACGATTCTTGCGGCACTGGAAAGTCAGAAGAAAAACGGGAAAAAAGGAGCAGAAGTATGTTAAGAGATATTACTCTGGGACAGTATTACCCGGCAGATTCTATTCTGCACCGGCTTGACCCGCGTGTGAAATTTGTAGGAACGATCGTTTATGTCGTTTCCCTCTTTTTGTTCCACAATTGGGGCTATCTGCTTGGAACCGTATTCCTTGCGGTGATGATTAAACTGTCGAAGGTACCGTTCAAATTTATCACGAAGGGTCTGAAATCAATTTTTGTGCTGCTTGCGATTACGATGGTGTTTAACATCTTATTTACGCCGGGTGAGGTGCTCGTCCGTATCTGGAAAATTACGATCACCCACGAGGGTGTGGCCATGGCATGCCGTATGTCGGTGCGTCTGATTTTCCTGATGATCGGCTCTTCGCTGATGACGCTGACGACAACGCCGAACCAGCTGACGGATGCACTCGAAAGCCTGCTCGGACCATTGAAAAAAATCCATGTGCCGGTGCATGAGATTTCCATGATGATGTCAATCGCACTCCGTTTTATCCCGATTCTCCTGGAAGAGACAGACAAGATTATGAAAGCGCAGATGGCGCGCGGCGCGGATTTTGAGAGCGGAAATATTATCCAGAGAGTAAAGAACATGGTGCCGCTTCTGGTGCCGCTGTTTATTTCAGCCTTCCGCCGTGCAAATGATCTGGCGCTGGCAATGGAAGCACGCTGCTACCACGGAGGAGAGGGAAGAACACAGATGAAGCCGCTTCGGTATCAGACGCGCGATTATGCGGCGTATGGCATCCTTATGGCATACCTTGTGTGCAGTATCGGCCTTCGCGTGTGTGGACTCTGATTTTGGCGAAAACGGAGGAGAAGAATGCGCAGAATTAAGCTGATTGTAGCGTATGACGGCACAAATTACTGTGGATGGCAGGTGCAGCCAAACGGCATTACAGTACAGGAAGTATTAAACCAGGCTCTTTCCGATCTTTTTGCGAAGAAAACGGCCTGCATCGGCGCAAGCCGGACCGACGCAGGGGTACATGCCCTTGGCAATGTGGCGGTGTTTGACACGGATGCGAGAATGCCGGCAGACCGCATCGCATTTGCGCTGAACACACGGCTTCCGGCGGATATCCGTATTCAGGGATCATCCGAAGTGCCGCCGGACTTTCACCCGCGTTTTACCGCAACAGTTAAAACGTATGAATATCGGATTTTGAACCGCACCTTTGCAGATCCGACGCGGAGACTGAATTCCTATTTCTGGTACGGCCCGCTGGATGTGGATGCGATGCGGCAGGCAGCATCGTATCTGGTTGGCATGCATGATTTTAAAAGCTTTGCAACAGCCAAACCGGAGGTGACCGACACGGTCCGTACGATCTATGAAACGAGTTTGGAAAAAGAAGACGATCTGATCCGCTTCCGGATCACCGGAAACGGTTTTCTCTACAATATGGTGCGGATTATCACCGGAACACTGCTTGAGGTTGGAAAGGGTGATTATCCGCCGGAGAAAGTAAAAGAAATCCTTGCGGCGAAGGATCGAAAAATGGCGGGAGCAACGGCAAGGCCGGAGGGGCTGACCCTGGTGCAGATCCGGTATCCCGAATGGGATTTCGAGTAAAGACATAAGTGGTCTGTATTTTCCGCAAAACGGGACTCGCAGTTTGCGAAAAAATGCAAAATATGGGTAAAAAACAGTTGACATTCCAAAATCCGTATAATATAATTACTAAATGTGTGACGTAGTTTGAAAACGCCGATGCCATAAGCCCCGGTAAGGCGGTTTCCTATATACATGAAACAGTAAATTGAATTTTTCACAGGAGGTTATATCCATGAACACCTTTATGGCAAATCCAGATAAGATTGAAAGAAAATGGTATGTTGTTGATGCAGAAGGATGTACATTAGGACGTCTGGCATCTGAAGTAGCAAAAGTATTACGTGGAAAAAACAAACCGGAGTACACTCCGCACGTAGATACTGGTGATTACGTAATCGTAATCAACGCTGATAAAGTAGCAGTAACCGGTAAAAAACTGGATCAGAAGATCTATTACAGCCACTCCGATTATGTAGGCGGAATGAAAGAAGCTACTCTTCGTGAGATGATGGCTAAGAAACCGGAGAAGGTTGTTGAACTTGCAGTGAAAGGCATGCTTCCAAAAGGACCTCTTGGAAGACAGATGTTCACAAAACTTCACGTATACGCTGGTGCAGAGCACGCTCATGCAGCTCAGAAACCAGAAGTATTAACATTTTAATAGGGAGGTAAAGAACATTGGCTAGCGCAAAATATTACGGAACCGGAAGAAGAAAAAAATCTATCGCAAGAGTATATCTTGTACCGGGAACTGGTAAAGTTACCATCAATAAAAGAGACATCGATGAGTATTTTGGTCTGGAGACCCTGAAAGTTATCGTTCGTCAGCCTCTGGCAGCTACAGAGACCGCTGATAAATTTGACGTGATCGTAAACGTTCATGGCGGCGGATACACAGGACAGGCAGGAGCAATCCGTCACGGTGTTGCACGCGCCCTTCTGACTGTAGACAACGACTACAGACCAGTTCTGAAAAAAGCAGGATTCCTGACTCGTGATCCTAGAATGAAAGAGCGTAAGAAGTACGGTCTCAAAGCAGCTCGTCGCGCTCCGCAGTTCAGCAAGCGATAATCGACTGCTCAGACTATATCAAAATGGTTCAAAAACCCCGGAAAATCAAGGTTTTCCGGGGTTTTCTTATACCTAAATGGGCTGATATAGTTTGACCAAATTTGGCAAAACGAGAGCCGTTTTCACCCAATTTTTAGTGGTCCGCAAGTGGTTAACCGGCCAAAAAGAGGGCAAAAAGAGGGTCAAGTGGTGCCCAAAGTGGTTAACCGAGAGCCGATTTTTGGGGGTGTTTTGGGGTCGCTTTTCAGCCCTTTGTTCCCTCGTTTTGGTCTGTGGCAGTTTGACATAGTTTGACCTAATTTGAATAATTGAATATGAATTTGATACAGCACTCAGTATAAAATGACTGGGTGCTTTTTTCATTTCAGGAACTCGTATTCCGGCGATAGAAAGAGCCGTCACTTCACTTTTTATTTTGGAGTGGCGGCTTTTTCTATTTCCAGAAGCAACAGAAACAATTAGAAATGAGGTGAAGTCAATGAACACGCAAATCATTGCCATTGCCAACCAGAAGGGCGGCGTTGGCAAAACCACCACCTGTGCCAATCTTGGAATCGGTTTGGCGCAGGCCGGAAAGAAAGTCCTGCTGATTGACGGAGACCCGCAAGGAAGCCTGACGATCAGCCTGGGCAATCCCCAACCGGACAAGCTGCCCTTTACGCTGTCGGACGCTATGGGTCGTATCCTGATGGATGAGCCGCTTCGTCCCGGCGAGGGTATCCTGCACCACCCAGAGGGCGTAGACCTGATGCCTGCGGACATCCAGTTATCCGGTATGGAGGTATCTCTGGTAAATGCCATGAGCCGTGAGACTATCTTGCGGCAATATCTGGATACGCTGAAGGGACAATACTCCCATATCCTCATCGACTGCCAGCCCTCCCTAGGGATGCTCACAGTCAATGCGCTGGCCGCTGCAAACAGGATCATAATTCCCGTTCAGGCGGAGTATCTGCCCGCCAAAGGGCTGGAACAGCTGCTCTCCACGGTAAACAAGGTAAAGCGGCAGATCAACCCCAAGCTCCAGATAGACGGTATCCTGCTGACGATGGTGGACAGCCGAACCAACTTTGCCAAAGAGATCTCCGCGCTCCTGCGGGAGACCTATGGCAGCAAGATCAAAGTATTCGGCACAGAGATCCCCCATTCTGTCCGGGCAAAGGAAATCAGCGCCGAGGGAAAAAGCATTTTTGCCCATGATCCCAGTGGCAAGGTGGCAGAGGGCTACAAAAATCTGACGAAGGAGGTGTTGAAACTTGAAAAGCAGCGCGAAAAAAATAGAGCTGGCCTCGGTAGATGATCTGTTTTCCACCGAAGAAGGCCGCCAGGATGCAAAGCTGGAAAAGATTCAGGAAATTCCGCTGTCTGAACTGCATCCCTTTAGGAACCATCCATTCAAAGTCAAGGATGACGAAGCCATGATGGAGACCGCTGACAGTATCAAGCAGTATGGCGTTCTGGTTCCGGCCATTGCCCGACCGGACCCGGAGGGCGGTTATGAGCTGGTAGCCGGACACAGGCGGCACAGAGCCAGTGAACTGGCAGAAAAGGAGACCATGCCGGTCATTGTTCGGGATTTGGACGATGATGCCGCTACAATCATTATGGTTGACAGCAACTTGCAGCGAGAAAGCCTGCTCCCAAGCGAAAGGGCCTTTGCCTACAAAATGAAGCTGGAGGCCATGAAAAGACAGGCTGGCAGACCGAGTAAAGAAAATTGTTCCCAAGTTGGGAACGATTTTGGGAAGAAGTCCAGCGAGGTTTTGGCAGAGCAAGTAGGTCAGAGTAAAAACCAGATTTTTCGCTATATCCGTCTGACAGAGCTGATTCCTGAATTGATGGATATGGTGGATGAAAAGAAGATTGCCCTGAACCCTGCCTATGAACTGTCCTTTCTCAAAAAGGACGAACAGGTAGACCTGCTGGATGCCATGGACAGTGAGCAGGCTACCCCTTCCCTTTCCCAAGCCCAGCGGCTCAAGAAATACAGCCAGGAGGGGCATCTGACCCTCGATATGATGCGTGTCATCATGGGTGAGGAAAAGAAAAGTGATCTGGACCGAGTAACATTTACCTCTGACACTTTGCGGAAGTATTTCCCCAAAAGCTATACGCCCCAGCGGATGCAGGAAACCATCATCAAGCTGCTGGAGGCATGGCAGAAAAAGCGTCAGAGAGACCAGGAACGATGAAAGGAGCCGCCTATGAGGGATATTTCAGCCCGTGAGCTGAAAGGACACAACATTCTCGCCGTAGAGAGGTTTTGGGATAACACCCGCTGGATGATCGAGTTTTCCGTCCTGCGTCCCAGCACTGCTTACGGAAGCCCCGGAGATGAAATGCGGTTGTTTTTGACTGAGGACGGGTATCAGGCCGCCCTGCAAAGCCAGCAGCGCCGGGAGATCAAGATCAAGCGTTACGCTCGTGTGATTGAGGGACATATCCTCGATTTCAAACCGGGAAAACGCCGCCGCTCATAAACCCATACAACGAAAGGAAAGGAATGACTATGTGTACGGTAAAGGAAATTCAAGAAGCAATCCGGGAAGATTGCAGATCTCAGCATGACATGGATTCAACGGATATTGACCGCGTGATGCAAACACTTCCTTTCGCCCAGGATGAGCCATTTACAGAGGTGCGTCCCCAAAAGCCGCTGTTTTGGTTCTATGCAAGAAAATTTGAAAAGCGCTAAACACCGCAATTTTTTGAAATGAGGATTGCGGTTTTTTTGTACCCAAAATTCGGAAGGAGTGAGGTCGATGGCCGTTTTTCGCATTGAACGGACCCGTGATTATACCGTGATGAGCAATCATCATTTACGAAATGCAAACCTGTCGTTAAAAGCCAAGGGGCTGCTTTCCATGATGCTGTCTTTGCCAGAGGACTGGAACTACACCACCCGTGGCCTTGCAAAGATCTGTAAGGAGGGCGTGGATGCCATCGGTGCTGCCCTGCGTGAACTGGAAGGAGCCGGATATATCGTGCGCCATCAGAGACGCGATAAAAGTGGGCGGATCACAGATACCGAGTATGTCATCTATGAACAGCCCCAGCCAGATATGTCCCAGCCGGATACGGCTTCACCAGATACGGAAAACCCGGATATGGTAAAACCGGATACGGAAAAGCCCGCAGAATTAAATATAGAGAAATCAAATACAGAAAAATCAATTACTTATGGATCAAGTACCGATTCCATTCCCTTCCGGGAAACAGCGGCGGAAAGACCGCCGGAACGGAAAGGAAGGGATGCGATGTCTGTCACAGAGATAGAAAATTATCGGGAGTTGATTTTGGAGAATATCGAGTATGACTGCTTGAAGCAGCGTTATCCTCTCTACCTGGATGACCTGAATGAGATCGTAGAGCTGTTGGTCGAAACGGTCTGTGCCAAACGAAAGACCACCCGGATCTCTGGGGCAGACTTCCCTCACGAGATCGTGCGTTCCCGTTTTTTGAAACTGGACAGCTCCCACATCGAGTTTGTCATGGACTGTCTGCAAAAGAATACCACCCAGGTACGCAACATGAAGCAGTACCTGCTTGCGGTGCTGTTCAATGCGCCTACCACCATGAATAACCACTACACTTCACTGGTCAATCACGATATGCACGCAGGCGGCTGGTAAAGGCCGCCTTTTATCATGCCAAAGGAGGCACGACATGAACCAGATGGAAATTTTCAAAAACCCGGAGTTTGGCAGTATCCGTGTCATTGAGGAAAACGGCAAATACTTGTTCAGCGGAACGGATGTGGCTGCTGCGCTGGGGTACAGTAATCCCCGCGATGCAATTATCCGCCATTGTAGGTATGTCGTGAAACGCGACGCACCTCACCCACAAAGCCTCGACCGCAAAATCAGTATGACTTTTATCCCAGAAGGCGATTTGTACCGCCTAATCGTTCACAGCAAATTGCCATCGGCAGAGCGGTTTGAACAGTGGGTATTCGATGAGGTCTTGCCTACTATTCGTAAGCACGGGGCCTATCTCACAAAAGAGAAGCTGTGGGAGGTTGCCACTTCCCCGGAGGCTCTGATGAAGCTCTGCTCAGACTTGTTGGCTGAGCGTGAAGCGAATATTTCTCTGCGTAAGGAAAATGCACAGCTGGAGGGCAAAGCCGCTTTCTATGACCTGTTCATCGACTTAAAGCACAGCACCAATCTCAGGACTACCGCCAAAGAGTTGGATGTCCCGGAGCGCCGGTTTGTTCGGTTTCTGATAGAACGGCGGTTTGTGTACCGCACGGCATCCGGCAATGTGCTGCCTTATGCCAATGTGAAAAATGCAGGGCTGTTTTGCGTCAAAGACTACTGCAACCACGGTCATACCGGTTCCTACACGCTGGTCACGCCCCAGGGCAAGCTCTATTTTGCTCAGCTGCGGGAGATGATCTTGCTGGTCTTATAAGAACAGAAAGGAAGTGGGTTTTATGCAGGAAGGAAAAATAATCGGTCAGCTGATGGAGGAAATGCGTCAGAAAGCCGGGGCGCAGAACTATCACGGCCATGACTACATGGATCTTCAGCGATTTGCGGAGAACACCCGGCACATGATTATTTTTGATGTGCTGACGAATGACTCCCCGGTGGGCTGGAAAGGAGAACGAACCCGCCTGTTTTTGTCAGATATAGGCTATGAAAAAGCTCTGGACAGTCAGGCAAAGGGGCAGATCAAGATTCTCAGCCATGCAAAGGTCAGAAATGGAGATTTGTTTTATGACCACAAAGAACAGATACGATAGGAGGAATCTGATATGAATGAGGAAAAGAAAGTCCCCTTCAAGTGGGAATATGGGGAAGAAACCATATCGCTGCAACTTGGGATGTATGCGAATAATCAGCGGCTTTATATCGGCATGATTACCCATACAGAAGATGGAGCAGAACCGTTTGCAGATATGACGGTGAACCTACCGGGATATTCCCTGGACCCCGGAGAGGCGTTTATTTCCGGTGACATCAGCAAGGACCTGCTGCGATTCATCAAAGAGAACAAATTGGGGAAGGTGCTTCCCTATCAGGTGCAGTCCGGTTATGGAAAATATTCTGCCGTTGCCTTTGATCTGGAGAAGTTGAAGGTATTTGATCCCAAAGGTGTGGCAGAGTTTCGGGAAGAGTGGAATTTGCCGGATAAGAAGCCGGTAAAGAAAAAGAGCCGCGGGATGGAGCGATGAAGAAATATTTTCTCCGGCGGCTGGTGGTCCCGCCTTAGAAGAAAATGCACCACCCCTGCACATTTTGTGGAAAGGAGGCGATGAAAATGCAGGAAGAAGTGGAAAACAGAACTTTAACGCTGGTTGTCAGTGGAACAAAGTTCACCGGCAGGCTGCTCAAAGCCGCCATCAGCAAGTACATGGCCCACTGCAAGGAAAAGAAGCTGCAAAAGCAAAGAAGCCGTGACGCTCCTGTGACACCCCACGGAAAACAGACCGTCAAGCAGCTCATTGGTCAGAATCAGGGGATCTCCAATATCGAGATCACAGACCCTTCCATCAAGGAATTTGAGAAGATCGCCCGGAAATATGGTGTGGACTATGCGGTGAAGAAAGACCGCAGTAGCTCCCCACCCAAGTACCTGATCTTTTTCAAAGGCCGTGACGCCGATGCGCTGACCGCTGCATTTACCGAGTACACCAGCAAAAAGGTCAAGAAGGCCGAGAAAACAGAACGCCCGTCTGTGCTGGCAAAACTCAGTCAGTTCAAAGAGATGGTCAAAAATGCCGTGGTGGACCGCACCAAGCGAAAGGAGCTGGAACGATGAAAAAGCAGTTTGACATCAAAAAGCTCGTTTTGCTGAACCTGCCCTATCTCCTGATGGGGCTGTTTACTACCAACTTCGGGGAGGCATGGCGACTGGCTCAGGGGGCAAATGCTTCAGAGAAATTCCTTTCTCTGTTTGCTGTCCTGCCTGGGGCGCTGCAAAGCTTCTGGCCCAGCCTGCACCCGCTGGATCTGCTGGTGGGGCTGTGCTGCGGTGCTGGCCTGCGTCTGGCGGTGTATCTCAAAAGTAAAAACGCCAAGAAGTACCGTCACGGCATGGAGTATGGTTCTGCCCGTTGGGGAACCCGTGAGGATATTGCTCCCTACATCGACCCGGTGTTCCAGAACAATGTCATTCTCACAAAAACCGAAAGCCTGACCATGAACAGCCGCCCCAAGGACCCAAAGACCGCCAGAAACAAAAATGTGCTGGTGATCGGCGGCTCCGGTTCCGGTAAGACCCGCTTCTGGCTCAAACCAAATCTGATGCAGATGCACAGTTCTTATGTGGTCACAGACCCAAAGGGAACCATTTTGGTGGAGTGCGGGAAAATGCTCCAAAGGGGCGCACCCAAACTGGGAAAGGACGGAAAGCCCATGAAGGATAAGCACGGCAAGGTCATTTATGAGCCTTACCGGATCAAGGTCCTCAATACCATCAACTTCAAGAAATCCATGCACTATAACCCTTTCGCCTATATCCATAGCGAAAAGGACATATTGAAGCTGGTCACGACGCTGATCGCCAATACCAAAGGCGAAGGCAAGGCCGGAGACGATTTCTGGGTCAAGGCAGAAACGCTTCTCTATTGTGCGCTCATTGGCTATATCCACTATGAGGCTCCGGTGGAGGAGCAGAACTTCTCCACCCTTATTGAGTTCATCAACGCCATGGAGGTCCGGGAGGATGACGAGGAGTTCAAAAATCCCGTGGATCTGATGTTTGACGCATTGGAAGCAGAAAAGCCAAACCACTTTGCGGTGCGCCAGTATAAGAAATATAAGCTGGCGGCAGGTGATATATGCTCTAAGTGACTTCTTAATCATGATTTTGTCATGGTTAGTGAAGCAATCACTTAGAGCATTTTTGTTTCAGGAGGTACAGCTATGAGAAACGAAAAAATCACCCCACTGTACGAGCGCCTGAGCCGGGACGATGAGTTACAGGGCGAGAGCAATTCCATATCCAACCAAAAACAGATGTTAGAGGATTTTGCCCGCCGGAATGGGCTGCCCAACCCTACGCACTTTACCGATGATGGTATCTCAGGCACTCGTTTTGACCGCCCCGGATTTTTGGCGATGATGGAGGAAGTGGAGGCAGGGCGTGTAGAGGCAATCGTTATCAAGGACATGAGCCGGTTGGGGCGAGACTATCTGAAAGTCGGTCAAGTTATGGAGGTTTTGCGGCAGCGAGGCGTTCGGCTGATCGCCATTAACGACGGTGTAGACAGTCTGAAAGGTGATGACGATTTTACCCCGTTCCGCAACATTATGAATGAATTTTACGCCCGTGATACCAGTCGGAAAATCCGCTCTGTGTTTAAGTCAAAAGGCATGAGCGGTAAGCACCTGACAGGCACCGTGGTTTACGGCTACTTATGGGACGAAAAGCGGGAGCATTGGCTGGTAGATGAAGAAGCCGCCGAAGTGGTGCGCCGTATCTTCTCCCTCACGCTGGAGGGATATGGGCCTTATCAGATCGCTTGCAAACTATCCGCAGACCGGATTGAAATTCCTGTCGTACACCTTGCCCGCTTCAACGAAGGTGTGAACCGTTCAAAGCCGGTCAAAGACCCCTATGGATGGGGATCATCTACCATCGTGAACATTTTGAAAAAGCGAGAGTATTTAGGGCACACCATCAATTTCAAGACCCGCAAGCACTTTAAGGACAAGAAAAGCCACTATGTTTCTGAGGACGAATGGACAATCTTTGAGAATACCCATGAAGCCATTATCGACCAGCAGACCTTTGATTTGGCGCAGAAAATCCGTAGCAATGTACGGCGTTATCCAAACGGCTGGGGCGAAGCGGCTCCCCTCACAGGCTTGCTCTATTGTTCCGATTGCGGCGGCAAGATGTATGTCCACCGCACCAACAATGGCAAGCGGGTTTCTCAATATACCTGTTCCAATTATACCAAAGTCCCGTGTGGGACACTATGCCCTACACAACACCGTATCAATGAGAGTGCTGTCCTGACATTGGTTTCCGACACGCTCCGGGCTATCGCTGAATATTCCAGAAATGACCGGACGGAATTTATTCACACCGTTCAGGAGACGCAGGTTGCTCAACAGAGTGCCGATATATCGAAAAAGCGCAGGCGTTTGGCTGCTGCCCAAAAGAGAGCCGGAGAACTGGAAAAACTGATTTGCAAAATCTATGAGGACAACGCCCTCGGCAAGTTGCCGGACGCACGATATAGGGCGCTTGATGCACAGTATGCCAAAGAGCAGGATGCACTTGAGATTGAAATTGTGGAGCTGGAAAGGGCTGTTACCGGCTATGAGCAGAGCCAGAAATCAGCGGAGAAATTTATAGCCCTGATTGATAAATACGAGAATTTTGACACGCTGACAAACACCATGCTCAATGAGTTTGTAGAGAAAATCCTTGTCCACGAACGCGCCCGAAAAGGTAGTCAGGACACCACGCAGGAAATTGAAATCTACTTCAATTTTTTAGGACGCTATATCCCACCATCCTTACAGCCGGTTCCTTTAACCCCGGAGGAACAGGAAGAACTGCGGAAAAAAGAAGAACGCAAGGACAGGCTTCATCAGAACTATTTGAAGCGGAAAGCCAGCGGCGCACAGAAACAGTATGAGGACAAAATCAAGGCGAAGAAAAAAGCGGAAATGGACGCTAAGAAAGCCCTGATCCGGGCTGAGGATATGAAAAAAGGTGTTTTTTCTACTGTCGGACAGCTACCAAAAGAAGAACCGCACAAAGGCAGCATAGCAGCCAGCGCAGCAGTCTAATCATCACGAAGCAAAGGAGAATGAATATGAGTAAGTTGACTTACATTCGTTGTGGAGATTATGATATACCCAACCTAAAACTTTCTGAACAGCCGGAAACTTCTATCGGCAAGTACGGCAGAATGCGAAAATCCTACCTAAAGGAACATCGCCCCATTCTCTACAACCATCTGCTGATGAGCGAGAAGCTGTATCCACACCTGATAGAGATTGACCGGACAGCGCAGGAGCGTGTGGACACTATGTTGCCTCACATGATGGAGACTGCGGGTGTCACGGAAGAACTGAAAGCCTGTGACCCTATGCGTTGGGTGGGGCTGATGAACACATTAACGGCACAGATTGAGGAAATTTTAATCAGGGAACTGATTTGCAGCTGAATGGGAGGTGCGGGAAATGCTGACCTTTGAAAAGATTTTGAAAGTGTTTCAGGCATATCTGGATGATGATCCACTGTATGAGGTGGTTCAGACCAGCCACGGTTATACATTGATGGCATGGGAACCCCACCGGAATGACTGGTACAGCGCTGAAATACAGAAAACCCCGGAGGATTTACGGAACGCTTTGTTGGGTACATACGCCAACTTTCTGGAAGATAAGATTACTGGAAATGACCGTGACCTGACTGTGACAGAAACCGGAGAAATCCAGCAGAGGTGTCGGGAACTTTTGGAAAAGTGCCGGGAACCTTGATATAGAAATGCCAGAAGGAGGCCGCGATTATGCGTCCTCCTTCTGCTTCGCAGTCTGTTCCATTTTGAGCGCCCCGTCTATGGCACCTTCGATAATCGGCAGGTATTCTTCAGGACAGAGCTTCAGCTTGTGGCTGACCCGCTGCCGCTGTTCGCTTTCCTCCCGCATGATCTCTGGGTTAAAATATCTCTCTACGGGAAGTCCGCAGACCTTAATCAATTGGATCATCACAGGCAGGCTCGGAATCGCACCTTGATTCTCAATGTTGGCAAGATACCGCCATTCAATCCCAACCATTTCTGCCAATGTTTTTCGTGCCAGACGCTTTGCCTCTCGTGCGGCTTTGACATCTGCGCCGAAGGTTTCAAAACCGGGACAATCTTCAACTTTCGCCATATAGCATCACCCGGTTACATTGTATAATTCATACTTTGCCCGTGGAATGTTGCTATATGCAGTTTAGTTGAAGTTTATAATTCATATTCCATTTCTTGCATTGTTCGAGAAAGAGAACTATAATGTATTCTGTGGAGGTGCGAAATGGACTATATGACATTGAAAGAGGCCGCCGAAAAGTGGGGCGTGACACCTCGTAGGGTAAATTATTATTGTGCCGGAGAGCGTATCCCCGGCGCTATGAAAATGGCTGGTGTTTGGCTGATCCCCAAGAACGCAGAAAAGCCGATTGATGGAAGAACAAAACAAGGGAGGTTGCTGAAACATGAATAGCGTTTTGATTATAGACGATGACAAGGAACTTTGTGCCTTGATGAAAAAATGTGTGGAACAAGAAAATTTATCTGCGGTAGTAGCACATGGCGGCTTAGAGGGTCTGAGGCTACTGGAAAAAAACAAGGATACCTGTTCACTAATTATTCTGGATGTGATGATGCCAGATATGAACGGGTTTCAAGTATTGCAGAAAATCCGAGAGAAAAACAATGTGCCGGTGCTGATGCTGACCGCCAAAAGCGACGAAGAAGATAAGGTTTCTGGTCTGCGGCTGGGGGCGGACGATTATCTGACAAAGCCGTTTGGAATTAACGAACTGATGGCTCGTGTCAATTCTCTAATCCGGCGCTATACCACCTTAAACCCTGTGACTGGAAACGAAGCCGCCACCATGCTTCTGAAAGATATGGTAATTGATAAAATCAACCGAACCGTAACGGTTCAGAATCTCTCGGTAGACTTGACCGGCAAGGAGTTTGACTTGCTTCTATTTCTGGCGTCCAACAAAGGACGGGTCTTTACTAAAAAGCAACTTTATATGCAGGTGTGGACAGAAGAATATGATTTTGACGACAATAACCTCATGGCATTTATCAGTAAACTGCGAAAAAAAATCGAGCCAAATCCAGAACAACCTTTTTATATTCAGACTGTCCGCGGTGTAGGGTATCGCTTTAACAAGGAGGCATGAGCATGGAAATTAACCTTTATCTATTGTTGTCCTTATTGATTGCTTTGCTGGTAATCAGCTATCTTTTGGGAAAACTTTACCGCGTCCGTGGTCAGCTTTTTCTTATTAGGGATGCCCTAAACGATATAAAAGCCGGGAATTTGAACCGCCGTGTATTGACGCGGGAAAGCGACCTGACAAAACAAATCTGTTATGATATTAACGAGATTGCCATGAGCAGCCAATCTCGGCTTATACAGCAAAAGCAATCCGAACAGGCTTATAAACGGCTTATGACAAGCCTTTCCCATGATGTAAAAACCCCTCTTGCTTCTCTGGTTGGATATTTGGAGGCTGTGGAAAGCAAGATGGTAACAGGAGCTGAGAAGGAAGAATACATTCGGGTGGCTATGGAAAAAGCCCACCACCTGAAAGATTTTGTGACCGCCCTGTTTGAATGGGTGAAGCTGGATGCCGGGGAACAGATTTTTCATTTTGAGGTCTGTGACCTGAATGAGCTTTCCCGTGACATCATGGCTGATTGGGTGCCGCTGCTGGAAAACCACGATCTTAGCTATGAAATTGAGATACCTGAAACAGAATACATGACACGTGTTGACTCTACCGCCTACACTCGTATTCTCAATAATTTACTGCAAAATATCCTGACGCACAGTGATGCAAGCAAAGTTTTCCTGACCGTGACTGAAACGGAGCAGCAGGCAAAAATCGTTGTTGCTGATAACGGCAATGGGATTGCCGCCTCTGATCTCCCGCATATCTTTGAACGGATGTATCAATGTGATCACTCCCGTTCTGCCAAAGGGAACGGGCTGGGCCTTTCGATTGCCAAAGAGTTAGTCAGTATTCATAAAGGAACGATTACAGCCGCCAGTGTTCCCGGAAACGGAACAACCTTTATCATCATACTTCCGAAAGCTCTGTGATCCCACAGAGCTTTTTTGAAAAAATTTTATCTCGGCAAGGTTATGGCAAGGTTTGCGTTTTATAATTGGAACCATGAAAGGAGGAAACCGTATGACGATTATTACAACTGAAATCCAGAAATGGAAACGGAATAAAATTGTCTGGTGTATTTTGGCTCTGACACTTCTGCTTGGAGCGTTTGCGATTGAGAGGGCTTGCAGCATTTCAAGGAGCAGTCCCTTTATGGATAGTTTTGGCGACCTTTACACACTGGCCTTTAAGAATATGTCCAGCCTGTTTCTGCCGATTGTGCTGGGAATGTTTGCAACGACACTGTTTTTCGATGAACACAAAAATGACACGATGAAAGAACTGCTTATCATCCCTATTACAAAAGCACAGCTATACTTTTCAAAAGTCGCTGTGGTTATTCTGATGTCCGTAGGACTGTGCCTGATTACTTTTCTTTTGTGTGTTGTCGGTGGGCTGATTGCCGGAGGCTTTCCCGATCTGAACGCCCAAACACTGATGGACGCTGGTCTTTTGTATCTGGCAGGTGGTATTCTGATTCCCATAGCCATGCTTCCGATTGTGTTTCTTTCCACGCTGTCAAAGGGATATATCCTGCCCATTGGCGCAACGCTGCTTTATCTGATTCCCGTAGTCATTGCCCCGGCTTATCTTACGGGAATACACCCGCTGGCAAGCGTGATGGGGATTTATCCCCATATTTCCGAAGCGGCCGCAGCTATGGTAGAAAGCCTGATGCAAGGCGTTTTATCCAATACTTCGCCGCTTGTTTGTGTCGGTTCGCTGCTCTTGATCGGTGCTACATTTGCCGCCGCATCCGTAGTGGCTCTAAAAAAGCAATCTTACTGAAAGGAAAGACTTATGAAACGATTGAGTTGTTTATTACTCGGTATTCTGCTTGTTTTTTCTCTTTGTGCCTGCCAGCAGGCCGCTCCATCTTCCGGCGAGGCTCCCGACCAACAGGCCATTACGGAAGAAGCAACCGAATACTTTAACCAAATGATGGATGGAGATTTTGAAACTTTCTTCAATGCGTTGCCGCAGGGCGTACAGGACAATATTTCTGCGGAGACGATACAGGAAACATGGGAAGAAGAAGTCGATAAGCTGGGCGGGCTGCCGGAGAACACTTCCCCGGATGTGTCCTGCTATGCGCCGGAACACTCTGACCAAATCCGTGTTGAATTTGTCATTCCTTGTGACAAAGGCAATTTCAAAGTATTCATCAACTATTTCCCGGATGGCAGCCTTTACAACTATGTTATCTGGAAGAACGAAACAAAATGAGAAAGCGAGGTATTTTTATGAGTGATCTTGTGATTGAAACCAAAAAGCTGACAAAGATTTACGGGGAACAAACTGCCGTTAATTCTGTGAATCTTCATGTGAAGCCGGGCCGGATTTATGGACTTTTAGGACGCAACGGAGCCGGTAAAACCACAATTATGAAAATGATTTTGGGCCTTACACCAATCACTTCCGGCGAAGTAGATGTGTTCGGACAGAACATCAAAGGCCATGAGAAACGCATTTATCCCCGTATTGGGGCCATCATCGAAACTCCCGGCTTTTATCCGAATCTGACCGGAACAGAAAACCTTGAAATCTTTGCGAAGTTACGAGGGACACCCCAGCCCAATGCCGTCAAGAATGCGCTGGAAGTTGTGGGATTGCCCTACAAAGACAAAAAGCTGTTCAGTAAGTATTCCCTCGGCATGAAGCAGCGCCTCGGTATTGCCAACGCTATTCTGCATGACCCGGAGCTTTTGATTTTGGACGAGCCGACCAATGGACTTGACCCTATCGGTATAGCCGAAGTGAGGAACTTTATTAAGAATTTAAGTGTGGAGCGTGGCAAAACCATCCTAATTTCCAGCCATATACTTTCCGAAATTTCACTGTTGGCAGATGACATAGGCATTATCGACCACGGGATTCTGCTGGAAGAAAGCAGCATGGAAGAATTAGAAAAGAAAAATCGGAAATACATCCAGCTTCAAGTGTCGGATATTCCAAAAGCCTCTTTAATTTTGGAAAGGCAATTCCATGTGACCGATTATGCGGTGCAGGACGAACACAACCTGCGGCTTTATGACACCGCACTGGATATGGCGGCAATCAACAAGGCCCTTGTGGTGCAGGATGTAGCTGTTATCAGCTCCCAAATCTGCAATGATACCCTTGAGGATTATTTCAAACAGATCACAGGGGGAGAGGGAATTGCTTAAACTGATACAAGTTGAATTTCTAAAACTGCGCCGGAGAAAGTTTATCTGGCTCATGCTGCTGGCGGCGCTCTTTATGCCACTGGCTGCCGTATTTTACTTTTCAAGTGTCAAAGGAACCGGTGTGGACCCCATTATGTTTTACAAATGGACAGCGTTCAGCTATACCCCGTGGATTATCCTGCCGGTGGTGTTGGGAATGTTGTGTACCATGCTGATGTATAACGAAAACCAGTATGATATGCTCAAACAGCTTTGGATTGTACCGGTCAATAAAATGGCATACTTTTTCAGCAAGTTTGCTGTGGTGCTGGTGTATTCCATTTGCTTTATGCTAGTTACCGCAACGGCGTCCATTCTGACCGGCGTACTATCTGGTTATATTCCCTTTGACAGTGAAAGTGTCCTTTATCTTTTGCGGAAGTGTATGGAAATTTCTCTGTTGACCGCCTTTGCGGTGTTACCAGTACTGGCGGTTGCCGCAGCGCAAAAGGGCTATATTCTCCCTGTTTGCCTGACGCTGATTTATACATTCCTCGGCTTTATCCTCTTGATGGTGAATATGTACCTACATCCGCTGTCCAGTATGACCGCTATTGTTATGTATGATATTCCGGGTGTTGTATTTGATCAGCCATTAAATATTCCAGCCGCATTTCTGTGTATTGGTGTATGGGCTGCTGCTTCGGCTGTATTGGCGAATGTGGCATTGGTTCGGAGAAAGTGAGGTGCAAAAAATGATGAAAGATTTGCTTTGGGCGGAGAGCCAGAAACTCCACCGTTCCAAAATACTCTGGATTGCTGGGTTTGCAACAGTCATGGTAGGGTTAATCGTCTTTGCACAGGGACAGTTTACATTCTATGACCGCCGATATATTAACGGGGCTGGATGGTTTATGACAGCGGCCCAATCCCTTGCTACCTTTTATGTTCTGCCTGCTGTAACTGCCCTATTGGGAAGTTATATGATTTGCCGGGAGGAACAGGAGGATACCTTAAAATCTCTGCGGCTCATTCCCGTAGATGAAGTGAAACTGACACTTGCCAAAATGATACTTGCCTTTGTGTTCAGCGTTCTGATTTACCTTTTACTTTTTGCAATTACCTTTCTTGTCGAGGCAGTTTTGCATTTAGAAGCACTTTCCGTTGGCCTTGTGTTAGAAAATCTGAAAATATATTTTCTGGATGGGGTAGGCGTATTCTTTGCAATTTCGCCTATTATCGCTCTGGTAGCGCGGATGAAAAAGGGGTATTGGCTGGCTCTGGTATTTGCAGAAATTTATTCGTTTGCTGGATTATTTGCGAGTATGTCCCAGCAGTTAAAGACGGTATATCCCATGACAGCCGTTTTCAATATCTCTGGTTATTATAATGCAAATATGTTTCAGGTTTTAATCGGCGTTGTAATTCTGATGGTTTGTGTGATTTTGTCATTGTTAATTTTGAAAGGATGGAACCGCAAGACTAAATAAATGCAATATATCTAATGATCTGCCGGACGACGGCAAAAGAAAAAAAGCCGTCGTAAAGCAGACACATTTTCACGCGCCTATGAAGCGGCGGCTTTGATTTTCAGAGCCGCCGTTTCTTTTCGTCTATCCTAAACCAACGACGACCTAACACCGTGTAAATCCACGGCGGCATATAGGAGGATTGCCGCCGTGTCTATTCTTGTCTTTTTTCACAGTACCCATGACCTGCACCAGCTAAAAAAAGCCTGTTTCCAGCAGCGGAGCAATGCGGCCAGCAGTATGTACTATACCATGTAACCAAACAGCAAAATATATTCCATTACGCTCGTATGGCTTTATGCCGTCCGGGCGCTTTTTTGTCCCTGTGGAGCCGGAACATCGGGCCAGCATGGCCCGAACCCTGGCCCCAGTGCCGTTCTCCGCCGCCCCATTCAGATTTACCAAAAAATCTGAATGGAGGAAAGGCAGATGGAAGTTACCATCAATTATAACGGACAAGCCGTGGCCGTGGAGGTTACGCTGGAAGTCTATGAATTTCTTGACCGGGCCGATCACAAAACGGAGAACCTGTTTCATGAACAGCGGCGGCATTGGGATGGCCGGGAGTTTGACGAGTACATCATTACCACCGAGGGTGTAGGGGTCTACGGCGAAACGCCGGAGGAATACCTTTGCCGCATGGAAACGCTGCATGAGCTGATGGCTGTTCTGGACACCTGTACCGAGGCCCAGCGCCGCCGGTTCCTGCTCTATGCGCTTGACGGGCTGAGCCTTGCAGAGATCGGTGTGCTGTGCGGCTGCTCCAAAGTGGCTGTTTATCAAAGTGTGGAGGCGGTCAGAAAAAAATTTATAAATTTCTTTGAGAACAGGCTTAACGAATGACCTGTTTTCTGGCTACCAAGTGAAAGGGATCATTTCCCTTATCTCAGCGAGGGGCGGACAGCAGACGAGCTGCCCGCCTCTCCGATTTTCAGGAGGTAAGCCTATGAAAACAATCAATCTGCGGTGGATGTATCCCCACTACCGGCATGACGAGTTTGTGGATGTTACAGACGAGATATGGACAGCGATGTATCAGGCCCAGCGGGAGATGGAGAACTATGAGCGCCGGAAAGTCTACCACCGCGCCTACTACTCTCTGGACGCATACAGCTGGCTGGAAAATTACGCACTGGAACACAGCAGCTCGCCGGAAGATATTTTGCTGGAACGAGAAGAAATGACCACCCGCCTATACCTGATTGCAGCTCTTCCGGTGGCTCTGGCTCATGCCACTCCGACACAGGCCCGCCGTGTTCACGCCTACTACATTGATGGTATCAAGCAGCCGGAAATCTCCCGGAGAGAGGGCGTCCACAGCGGCAAGGTCAGCGTTGCCATCCGTCGAGGTCTGCGGAATATGCGCCGCTGCTATGATGACCTTTTTCAAACAGAGTGAGGCGTGCCTATGCAGACCATCAATCTCAAACAATATTATCCATTTTGCAAAGAGGACATTTTTGTGGAGGTGTCCGATGAGATCGTCGAAGCGTTTCTTCTGGACAAGAGAGCCGAGGCCGCCAGAGATCGCAAGATGTTCCGGTATAAGGCGTTTTATTCCCTCGATTGTAACGATGGAATTGAAAATGCCGCCATCGGCTGGGCGCAGCCATCGCCGGAGGACTACCTGATAGAAAAAGAAGAATTAGCCGAATGCGAAGAACTGATACGGCGATTGTACGAAGCCATTTCCTCCCTGCCGCCTATGCAGGCTCGTCGTGTACACGCTCGCTATATGCTGGGTATGAAAGTGAAAGATATTGCCGCAATGGAGGGTATCACGCCATCACAGGCGGGTAAATCCATCCATGCCGCACTGCGGAGACTGCGCCGGTACTTTGCGCGTCAGAAATGGACGGTCAATCTATGAGTATTTCCAAAGAAAAGAGGTGCCTGACATGAACGAAAAAATTACAGCCCACCCACAAAAAGAAGAACGGGAGAAAGTCCTGAAGGAGATTCGGCAGCTTGAAAACCGAAAGAAGATTTTGGAGAACAAGCATCGGAACGAAGAACGCAGGGTTCGCACCCGCCGCCTGATTGAGCGCGGAGCCGTTTTGGAGGGGATTTTCCCGCTGGCTCCCGACCTTTCCGGCGCAGAGGTCAAAGCATTTTTGATTGCCCTGTCCCATCTTCCGGGGGCGGCGGAACTGGCCGCAAAACTGCCGAAATCCGGGGACAAGCCGTAAGTCCCTTGTTTACAAGGGCGCACTTATACACCGTTGCCGGTGTCGTGCGCCCTGCCGGGGGCTGTTGCGCTCTCCGAGCGCGATGGGGCGCTACACTCCCCAAACCCCTTGTGCGCCCCGCGCAGCCAGACACCCGCTTCGCGTCTGTCCGGCTCCACGGAGCCTGAATACCCCTTACCGAAAGGAGGTGCCACCCATAGATTTTTGTCATATTCCCGTTAGTATCATCAAGCGCAGCGAGGGCCGTTCCGCTGTTGCCGCAGCTGCTTACCGCAGCGGAACCAAGCTGACAAATGAATGGGACGGAATGACCCACGACTACACCCGGAAAGGCGGCATTGTCCATGCGGAGATCATGCTGCCTGCCCACGCCCCGCCGGAATTTGCAGACCGTTCTATCCTCTGGAACAGCGTGGAGCAAATCGAGAAAGCAAGGGACAGCCAGCTTGCCCGCGAGATCGAAGCAGCCCTGCCCCGTGAACTATCCGGCGAACAACAGCTTGCCCTTGTGCGTGCCTATGTGAAGGACAACTTTGTAGACAAAGGAATGTGCGCCGACTTTGCCATCCATGACAAGGGAACCGGCAACCCTCATGTCCATATCATGCTGACGCTCCGGCCTCTGAAAGAAAATGGACAGTGGGGCGCAAAGTGCCGCAAGGCATACGATCTGGACGAGAACGGACAGCGTATCCCGGATGGGAAAGGCGGCTGGAAAAATCATCGGGAGGATACAACCGACTGGAACGATAAAGGAAATGTGGAGATTTGGCGGGCAGCGTGGGCAGCCTACACCAACCGGGCATTGGAGGCAGCCGGTCAGCCTGCCCTGGTAGACCACCGCAGCTACAAGCGACAGGGCATTGATAAAATCCCCTCTGTCCACCTGGGGCCAGCGGCCAGCCAGATGGAGAAGCGCGGCATCCGCACCGACAAGGGGGAAGTCAACCGGCAGATCGCCGCCGACAACAAGCTGCTGAAAGAAATCAAGGCCCGCATTACCCGCCTCTACAACTGGTCGAAGGCCGAGGCCGAGAAGCCGGAGGGCCAGCAGCCCAGCATGATTGACTTGTGGGAGGCCCAGCAGCAGCTCAAGCGGCCCGACACCCGCACCGGCAAAATCCGGGCTTTACAGGAGAGCGCCGCCCTGTTCAGCTTTTTGCAGGCAAACGGCATCCAATCCATGCAGCAGCTCCATGAAAAAATCGCAGATATGAACACCCGTTACTATGACCTGCGGCGAGAGATCGTCAAGGCTGAGCGCCGGATCGCTGTCCTCACCGAGTGCGGGGAGATGTGGGCGCAGTACAACGAGTATAAGACTGTCCACAAGCAGCTTGCCAGGGTAAAGCCGGAGAAGCGGGAACTGTTCGAGCAGCGCCACAGCCGGGAACTGATCCTCTATGACGCGGCGGCCCGGTATCTGAAAGAACTGAAAGCCAGCGGCGAGGAAATCACCCCGAAGGAATGGCGGCGTGAGATCGACCTGTTGACCGCCCAGAAACAGGTGGACAGCATCGACATGAAAGCTATGCGGGAGGAGCTAAAAGCTGTGGAACGGCTCCGCAAGGCCGCCGACCAACTGGCCCGGCAGGAACGGGACAAGCCCCGCGACCGGGGGCCGGAGCGGTAAAGGGTACGGCGCTTTGCCGACCCCTTTCAGGTGCGTCGCGTTTCACGACACCCTTTTGCACACAGAAAAACCGCCGTACAGGTTTCCCCATACGGCGGCAGATGGTTTATTTGCCGAACAAGTCGCTGTGCGACCCGGTGCGGGCAAGCGTCAGCACCAGCACATCATCCTCGATACGGTAAATGAGCAGCCAGTCCGGGAGAATGTGACATTCCCGATGGCCCACCCAATCGCCGGACAGATCGTGATCGCGGTTTTTATCCGGCAGCGGTTCGCCCATCGACAGCAGCGCCACGACCTGTTCCAGCAATTCGATTTTCAGGCCGCGCTTGATTGCCCGCTTGTAGTCCTTTTTGAAAGCGGTCGTGTACTTGACGGTATATTTGGTTTCTTTCATCTTTTCAGGTCAGCAAATAACTCGTCAAGGTCATTGTAGCCCTTTACAGACGGGTCTTTTGCAATCCTTTCCGCTTCCAGCATGGCAGCAACCGTTTCTTTGTTGGGCTGTTCTAGCCTTACTTCAAAGGGAATGCCGCCTTCACGAAGCGACTGGCGCACAAAGATGTTAAACGCCGTAGTCAGGTTCATGCCAAGCTCAGTAAACAGTGCGTCCGCCTGCGCTTTCAAATCTGCGTCCATGCGGATACTGATGTTTGTGGTATTTCCAGCCATACGATCAACCCCTTTCTGCTGGCAATTATAGTATATGCCATTTGCACGAAGAAAACAATATTTTGCACGAATATTTAACAATAAATTCATTTAAGGAGGTTACCGGCTTTATGAAAGAAATCATTTATGAAGAACAATAAGTCTGAACCTATCCCCGTCATGGATTACCGCCAGTACCGCAGAGCGCGGAGGCTGGTGCATGAGTGCTGTAGCTACATCGACGGAAACTGTATCGCCCTGGACGATGGGGAGGAATGTGTCTGTGTCCAGTCTATTTCCTACTCCCTGTTGTGCAGGTGGTTTCGGGCGGCGGTATTGCCGCAGGATAAGGAACTGGAAACGGCGCTGTTCCACCGGATGAATGCGAAGAAATGCGCCGTATGCGGGGCGCTGTTTACCCCCGGTTCCAACCGGGCCAAATACTGCCCGGAATGTGCCGCACGCATGAAGCGGATCAACGCCGCAAAGCGCAAGCGGAAACAACGGGAGAAATGTCACGCTTTAGGGGCTGAAAAACCCTTGTAAATCAAGGCTTTTTTCGAGGGTGTCAAAGGCAGGCTGATAGATTTATCCTCTGACCCCTAAAACGGCCTTAAAATGCGTACAGAATCCCAAGAGAAACCCCAAGGAGGAACCCTATGTCAGACAACCGAAAATATTATTACCTGAAACTCAAAGAAAACTATTTTGACGATGATTCCATCGTGCTGCTGGAAAGTATGCAGGATGGTGTGCTGTATTCCAACATTCTGCTCAAGCTGTATCTGAAATCGCTGAAACATGGTGGACGTCTTCAACTTGACGAGGACATTCCTTACACGGCGCAGATGATCGCCACCATTACCCGCCAGCAGATCGGCACTGTGGAGAGAGCCTTGCAGATCTTTTTGAAGCTGGGTCTTGTGGAGGTGCTGGACAGCGGCACATTCTACATGAGCAACATCGAACTTTTAATCGGCCAGTCCTCTACCGAGGCTGAGCGAAAGCGGGCTGCGAGGCTCCAAAATAAGGCTCTTTCTGCGCCCCGGACAAACGGCGGACATTTGTCCGACATTCGTCCACCAGAGATAGAGATAGAGTTAGAGAAAGAGATAGAGATAAAGAGAGAGATAGAGAAGGGACACCCCGCCCCCGCCTATGGTCGTTACCAGAATGTTTTCCTGACGGACGAGGAACTGGCAGACTTGCAGGCCAGTTTTCCCACTGTATGGGGCCAGTACATCGAAAAGCTATCCGAATACATGGCCTCTACCGGTAAGCGGTATCAGAGCCATGCCGCCACCATCCGGCGCTGGGCCGGTGAGGACGCGAAAAAGGCGGCCCCGCCCACCCGCAACCGTGATTACAGCGTAAAGGAGGATGAAACCGTATGATGGAGATTACCGCAGAAATCCGGGCGCTGATCGACAAGGCAGCCGTCGGTATGGAACTGGCCGGGGACGAGTACATAGACCCGTCAGACGGTCTCATTCACTGTAAGAAATGCGGCGGCCAGAGGCAGACCGTTGTGCCATGCTTTGGGAAATCCGGCTACTTTATGCCACGCTGCATCTGCCAGTGCCAGCAGGAGGCTGAGGAGCAGCGCAAGGCTGCTGAAGAACGGCAGCGCCGCATGGAGCGTATCAAACGCCGAAAGGCACAGGGTTTGCAAGACCGCTATCTCTATGACTACACCTTTGCCAACGACAACGGCAAAAACCCATTGATGGACAAGGCCCGCGCCTATGTGGAGAACTGGAAGGAGGCATATAAAAACAACACCGGCCTGCTGTTGTTCGGGGATGTGGGAACCGGCAAGTCTTTCTTCGCCGGATGTATCGCCAATGCTCTACTTGACCAAGATGTGCCGGTGCTGATGACGAACTTTCCCACCATTCTGAACCGCCTGACCGGGATGTTCTCTGAGGACAGGTCGGAGTTTATTGCCAGCTTTGATGAGTACGACCTGCTTATCATTGACGATTTGGGTGTAGAGCGCAGTACCGAATATGCTATGGAGCAGATGTTTTTCGTCATCGACAGCCGCTACCGCAGCCGCAGGCCCATGATTATCACAACAAACTTGAAACTGTCCGAGCTGAAAAACCCGCCTGATCTGGCCCACGCCCGTATCTATGACCGTATTCTGGAACGGTGTGCGCCGATTCTTTTTAACGGGAAGAATTTCCGGGAAGAAAATGCCGGTGCTACCCGACAGACAGCAAAAGACATTGTAAACAGTAAGCAAGACTGATTTTTTACCGGGCGGCACAGACCCGTTCGGAGAAAGGAGCGCCATGAACAGAGAACCCCGTACTATGCAGGTGGCAGACGCCGCTACTGCGTCCAGAGCGCCGGAAAACACGCCAGCGATGGTAAAGAAAATCGGCAAGACAACCTACAAGGTTCATGTCCATTTCAGCAATACCAGCACAGAAACCATGAGCGATAAAATCAAGCGTATGCTCAAAAATGAAATTCAGCAGATGTGACAGACTGATAAACGAAGCCGCCTTGTGCTAAACTGATGATGGTACGCACCAAAATTTTTGTCAAGGAGGACACGAAAATGCTTTACACAGAAAAAGAGAAGCATGAAATTGAACGAGTAAAGGAGGTCTTTGCGGAACATCTGCGGCAAAGCCCTGATTTTGAACTGTTCTGGTCGGACAAGGTAGGCTATGTCTGGCTGGCGATTGGCGTAAATCCAGTCTATGTGGATACCGGTATCAGAATCGAATCTGCCGCCGATCTCTGTTACAGGTGTTTGGACGATGTAGCTACGGATGTTTTATATATGACGGGCAACGATCACGCGCTGGAAGCAGCCGATCCGCTGGAATTGGCCGAAATCAAGCGGCGCTGGGAACCATATATCAACCAGCTGCCGGAATATGCGTATATCTGCGACGATTTACTAAGTGGACGCCAATAATTCACATGCAAACGTGCCAGAAGCAATAAAATGCTTCTGGCACGTTGTTACGAATTTTAGAGCTTTCTATGGTTTCGATACTCTATTATTCCCCAAAACAGTCCGAGAATAAACAGCGTGACCACAATAATAAAGCTGTATTTGAATGGTACACCAAAATGTGCTTCTATGACATCAAGAGTTCCGATAGCACTGAGTAAAGAAATAATGTATAGCAGAACATTCAAAATCGCAGAGTTTCTGCTTTTCTTTAGTTCATTTTGTGCAGTCAAATAGGATATTTTTAGGTGAAGAGCTTCTGCATGTTTTTTGTAAGGCTCGCTTTCCTTAATGTAGTTCAATAAATTATGAGTTTCAATTGGAAGATTAGGAGAGCAAAAAAGATTCTGCAAGTAAATATCATTTCGTACCGACCGCCGAAGATCTGTTTCATTTTCAAGGTTAGAGTTTTGAAAAATATGAATATAGAGTTTTAGCGATTCCAATATAATGGCCGAATATAAAATTGGTTGAAAGTTATCACAATCAAAGTCAGAAACTACACTACAACCAGCTTGTGGATAATATTGGTATATTTCCACTGTACTAATGTCCTTAATTGGTTCAGCAGGCGCTTTCGTATCAATGAGTTTGCAAAAGTAATCTGAAATATTTTCAATATTATTCGAAAAGACCAATGTGTCATGCACAAAGAAATATTCTTGGGAACGATAACACTTATTTGTCAATTCCCAGATAAACTCAGAAATATTTTCATATATTATTTCAGAAATTTTCATTCCTGCCTCGACAGGTTTCTCTTCATCAAAGAATTGATATTTCTCCACAGACAGTAGGTTGTAGTTTTCTGCTTTTGCCCCGACATCATCTTTGGCAAGTGGTTTTCCTGTTTTGTAGTTTATGACTTCAAAAACAATGAACAAAACACTGTTCATCATAAAGGCACCGGCATCAATTTGATACATCTGACCATTTATCCAAACTAAAAATGGCTCTAGCCAGAAAGTAAATTCGATTTTGAAATATCGTTCATCAACTAAGATAGATTGTGCGTGCCTAAGATTGATATAGAAACCGGAATCTTTCAAAGAGTCACTTGCATTATTTTCTTTTTCAGCTGAATCTTTTGATTTGAAGGAAAATGTAGTCGCTTGATGTACATAATCATATTGGGCCGTTACCTCCATTTTCCCATCAACAGAAGTAATAGTCTCGTCTGTTGCCACGAAAGAAAGATGATGCTTTTCCAGTAAGGATTGCATCTGCTTCTTTTTGTGCGGGATAACATTACGAAGTTTTCGTAAAAACCAGTTTGTCGCTTTATACTGTGTCGAATTATATGCGCTTAAAAATAAAACAGTATCATCCACTTGCAATGACCTCCGATCTCGTCAGTAAAATTTATATTATTAATTATACAGCCAAATGACATACACAACAAGCATAGTGCAACAGATAATACTGTTGCTTATTTTTTTGATAAAAAGTCCTTGACAACTCGTTTCGGGAAAAACAGCCAAGTCGATCCTGATTTCCTGTGGTGCGCGCCTTGCGGTATTCGACATTGCAGAGCTGCGTGAGGTCACAGCCTATGATGAACTGGAGCTGGACACTCTGGGAGACCAGAAAACTGCCCTGTTCCTCATTATGAGTGATACAGATGACAGCTTTAACTTCCTGATCTCTATGTGCTACACCCAGCTGTTTAATCTGCTCTGCGAAAAAGCCGACGATGTGTATGGCGGCAGGCTCCCGGTCCATGTGCGCTGTCTCATTGACGAGTGCGCCAATATCGGCCAGATCCCTAAGCTGGAAAAGCTGGTGGCCACCATCCGAAGCCGTGAGATTTCCGCCTGTCTGGTGTTGCAGGCACAGAGTCAGCTGAAGGCGATCTATAAGGATAACGCAGATACCATCATCGGCAACATGGATACTTCCATCTTCCTGGGCGGTAAGGAGCCAACCACCCTCAAGGAGCTGGCTGCCGTGCTGGGAAAGGAAACCATCGACACCTACAACACCGGAGAGAGCCGTGGGCGTGAAACTTCCCACTCTCTCAACTATCAAAAGTTGGGGAAAGAGCTGATGAGCCAGGATGAGCTTGCTGTTATGGATGGAGGCAAGTGTATCCTCCAGCTGCGCGGTGTGCGTCCTTTCCTTTCGGATAAGTACGACATCACCAAGCACCCCAATTTCAAGTACACTGCCGACGCGGATGACAAGAACGCTTTTGATATTGAAGCATTCTTGTCCGCAAGGCTGAAACTCAAGCCCAATGAGGTCTGCGATGTATATGAAGTAGACACAAAGGGCGCTTAATTTCGTTCCGCTTTAGAAGGGAGTGATCTTATCTATTCGCCGCACCTGCCCTCTATGGGCCATTGGCGTACAAAGCGGACAATCGCAAGAAAAAATAATGAAAAAGGAGGACAGCCGGAATCATGCCCCCCGGAAACCGGGCGGCAGATTGTTCCGGCTTTTGTATGCCTATGAAACATGACAAACCTATTTTTTAATCAGATTCCGGCTAACAAACTATATGGCATTTTTTGAACAGGCAATCACCGTTCTTCAGACCCTCGTTATCGCTCTGGGCGCTGGTCTTGGTATCTGGGGTGTCATCAACCTGCTGGAAGGTTACGGCAACGACAACCCCGGCGCCAATGCTCATGTGCGGTAAAGTAATAAAAAGATTTAGGTAGCCGCCTTAACTATTCCTAAATAAGATAATATGCACAGTATTTTCTCGTAAATAGAAAATAAATTATTGCATTTTACCAATTATTATGTTAAAATGACAATGTAACAAAGAGCTATGTATTTTTAAGGAAAGGGAGGAACTTATGAATTTAAGAAAATCTATTTTAGCACTTTCAGTAGTAGCTGGAATTGTAGCTGCTCCAATGACTGTATTTGCCGCTCATACTCATAGTTGGGGTTCTCCCCAGTACTATGGATATGAAGATGAAATGCCTGGTATATATGATGACTGGGATAAATGTGCGACACGTCATGTATATAATTACAAACAATGTTTAATTTGTGGAGAAGTAAGCATTTATGAAGTTGAGACGATTGAAATGTCTCACAAATGGGTGAATGGTGCATGTGTATATTGCAACAAAGGTTACGCGAAAGAGATAAATTAACATAGTATCATTACCGGCAAGTTTATAATCAAAAAATAGAAAGCATTGAGAATATTTCATAATTTCTTGAAAGTACTCTCAGTGCTTTCTTTGATAATATGAAAGGAGAAATAAATGCAAAAAAAACAACTTTCTGTATTAGTACTAATTATTTTATGCTTTTTATTAGGATGTAACAGAGAAACACCAAAAGATGAATCTCAACAAAATTATGAAGATGAATCTAATATTTCTAAAACAAATGGAGAAGAACTTGTAAATATAAACAGTGAATTGTTAGGTTCGACTCCTTTTGATATCCAAATCGATAAAACAGCATTGCAGACTAGAAAAGAAACAGAAACAGAAGTTACAATAAAGACAAATTTAACAGACTGGGGTTATACTGTTTCTTCTGAAAAAGGGAAAATATCTGATATAAATAAAAATTCATTCATATATATAGCACCTAAAGATGAGAGGGATGATACTATAAAAATACAATTATCGGACTATGAAAATGGCATATCATATGAATATACAATTCCACTTATTTTTGCGGGAAACAATGAACATTCTTTAGATAAATTCAAGGAAAATCTTTCAAGATTACCTAATAGTTAGTAAAGAGTCGATAGACTAAAGTACCACCATCCTCTTTTATTTCAACTGAATATCCATCCCGCCGCACCGCAGCGGCACATGAAGCAGTAAATCCGAAAAAGATTTGCTGCTTTTTTTGCGTCCATTTTTGGCAAATTTCCAAAAGTTCCGTATTAGACAGTGAAACCAAAAAAGGCTGCCATTTTTTTCAGGATAAGGTAAAATAAGTTGCGCAAATTGGAAAATGCATAAAAGAAGACATAGCTTGCAGGCTCTGGTAGAATGAAGTTACCACACAAACATTCGAAAGGAGACAGCAAACTATGTCCGAGAAAATTGTACAGCTAAACGAGGAAGTAATCAAGGGCCAAATCAAGGAATTGGTTCGCGGCAGCGTGGAGGAAACCCTGAACGAGCTGCTGGAAAAGGAGGCGGAGTCCCTGACGCAGGCGGCGCGCTACGAGCGCAGCGAGGCCCGTCAGGGCTACCGCAGCGGCCACTATGACCGTAACCTTACCACCACTTCCGGCGATGTCACGCTCCATATGCCGCGGCTCAAGGGCGTGTCCTTCGAGACCGCCATCATCGAACGATATCGCCGCCGGGAGAGCAGCGTAGAGGAGGCCCTCATCGAGATGTACCTGGCGGGCGTCTCCGTGCGCCGTGTGGAGGACATCACGGAGGCACTGTGGGGCAGCAAGGTTTCGCCCGCTACCATCAGCGAGCTGAACAAGAAAGCCTACGTCCACATCGAGGACTGGCGAAACCGTCCCTTGCAGGGCGGACGGTATCCATACGTCTACGTGGACGGCATCTACCTGCGCCGCAACTGGGGCGGAGAGTACGAAAATGTTTCTGTTTTGGTGGCGATTGCCGTGAATGAGGACGGTTTTCGTGAGGTTTTGGGCGCTGCCGAGGGCATGAAGGAGGACAAGGCCAGCTGGGTCAGTTTCTTCCAATGGCTTCGTGGACGCGGCTTGGACGGCGTAAAGCTCATCGTCGGTGACAAGTGCATGGGGATGCTGGAGGCCGTGGGTGAGGTGTTCCCGGATGCCAAATACCAGCGCTGCACGGTGCATTTCTACCGCAATGTTTTCTCTGTTGTGCCCAAATCCAAGGTCAAAATTGTGGCAAAAATGCTCAAGGCGATCCACGCCCAGGAGAGCAAGAAGGCGTCCCGCGAGAAGGCAAAAGCCGTCGTTGCAGAATTGAGAGCGATGAAACTGAAGGAGGCTGCCAAGAAGGTCGAGGACGGCATTGAGGAGACACTGACCTACTGCGATTTTCCCAGCGAGCACTGGACGCGCATCCGCACAAATAACGTGATCGAGCGGCTGAACCGTGAGATTCGCCGCAGAACCCGCGTGGTGGGGACGTTCCCCGATGGCAACTCTGCCCTGATGCTGGTCTGTGCAAGGCTGCGCCATGTGGCGGGCACCCATTGGGGCAACAAGAAATACATGAACATGAAGCACTTGGAGGCGGCTTTGGACGACGCCTCTATTGCCGGCTGACTTCACTCAGCCGGAGCCTGCAAACAATTTTGCGCATAAATCTTGACGGAACCTTTTTCAGACAGCGGGCAAAACGCAGCTTCCGAAACGCCTTATTGTCGGGAAAGACCGAGCCGCCGGAAAAGTTCTTGCCGGAAAGTCCGTCCATTCTGCTCTTTTGTGGTTTGTAGGGAGTAAGGGAAAAACGCCAGCCCGCAGCCTTTTATAAAAAAAGCTGGTTATAGATTTTCTGAAAAAGTGGCAGTAGCAAGTGAACGGCAGGCCGGCAGTTTCTTAGAGCAAGATTCTACCGAGGTGCCAAAATTCGCTTATCGCTCATTTTGCCCCTGCGGGAATCTTGTTGGGGAGTGCCTTCCCCAAACCCTGCTTATGCGGCTTGCGCCGCTGAAAAACCCCTCAAAATATTTTTCGGATTTTTCAAAAACAGTTCCGCTTCACACCCTGTTTTTCTCCTATTAGTGAGAGGACACCACGCACAGAAAGGAGGTCAACCACCTATGAAACGATACAACACGCCGCACCGCAGCCGGGTAGTCAAAACACGCATGACCGAGGAAGAATACGCCGAGTTTGCCCAGCGGCTTTCTGCTTACCACATGAGCCAAGCCGAGTTTATCCGGCAAGCCATAACCGGGGCAGCCATACGCCCCATCATAACCGTTTCCCCCATCAATGACGAGCTGCTTGCCGCTGTCGGGAAGCTGACCGCCGAATACGGGAGGATCGGCGGCAACTTAAACCAGATAGCCCGGACGCTGAACGAGTGGCACAGTCCCTATCCGCAGCTTGCCGGGGAGGTACGGGCGGCGGTTTCCGACCTTGCTGCCCTAAAGTTTGAAGTCTTGCAGAAAGTGGGTGACGCTGTTGGCAACATTCAAACATATCAGCTCTAAAAACGCCGACTATGGCGCAGCGGAAGCCTATCTCACATTTGAGCATGACGAGTTTACCATGAAAGCCACCCTTGATGAAAACGGGCGGCTGATACCGAGGGAGGATTACCGCATTTCTTCCCTCAACTGCGGGGGCGAGGATTTCGCTGTTGCCTGTATGCGAGCCAATCTCCGCTATGAGAAAAACCAAAAACGGGAAGATGTGAAAAGCCACCACTATATCATCAGCTTTGACCCACGGGACGGGACAGACAACGGCTTGACCGTAGACCGGGCGCAGGAGCTGGGCGAGCAGTTCTGCAAGGAGCATTTCCCCGGACACCAAGCCCTAATCTGCACCCACCCGGACGGGCATAACCACAGCGGGAATATCCATGTGCATATCGTCATCAACTCCCTGCGGATTTACGAAGTCCCGCTTCTGCCCTACATGGACAGACCAGCCGACACGCTGGAGGGCTGCAAGCACCGCTGCACCAACGCCGCTATGGAATATTTCAAGAGCGAAGTCATGGAAATGTGCCACCGGGAGGGGCTTTACCAAATCGACCTCTTGAACGGCAGCAAGGAACGGATAACCGAACGGGAATACTGGGCGGCAAAGAAAGGGCAGCTTGCCCTTGACAAAGAGAACGCCGCCAGAGAAGCCGCCGGACAGCCGACCAAGCCCACCAAGTTTGAAACGGACAAGGCGAAGCTGCGCCGGACGATACGGCAGGCACTTTCCCAAGCTGGCAGCTTTGACGAGTTTTCTTCCCTTTTGCTGCGGGAGGGTGTGACCGTCAAGGAGAGCCGGGGGCGGCTTTCCTACCTCACGCCGGACAGGACAAAGCCTATCACAGCCCGAAAGCTGGGGGACGATTTTGACAAGGCTGCTGTCCTTGCCCTGCTCACGCAGAACGCCCACAGAGCTGCCGAACAGACCAAAGCCATACCCGAATACCCTGCCGCAGTTAAAAAGCCGTTACAAGGGGAAAAAGCTGCAAAAACCACCCCGGCAGACAACACCTTGCAGCGCATGGTTGACCGGGAAGCCAAGCGAGCCGAGGGCAAGGGCGTGGGCTATGACCGCTGGGCGGCAAAGCACAACCTAAAGCAAATGGCAGCTACCGTTACCGCCTATCAGCAGTACGGCTTTTCCTCCCCGGAGGAACTGGACGAAGCCTGTTCTGCCGCCTATGCCGCCATGCAGGAAAGCCTTGCGTGGTTGAAGCAGGTGGAAAAGACGCTGAACGGGAAAAAGGAGCTGCAACGGCAGGTGCTTGCCTATTCCAAGACCCGCCCTGTCCGGGACGGGCTGAAACAGCAGAAAAACGCCAAAGCAAAAGCAGCCTACCGTCAGAAGCATGAAAGTGACTTTATCATAGCAGACGCAGCCGCCCGCTATTTCAGGGAGAACGGCATTTCCAAGCTGCCGAGCTATAAATCCCTGCAAGCAGAGATTGAAAGCCTTATCAAAGAGAAAAACAGCGGCTACAACGATTACCGGGCAAAACGGGAGGAGTACCGCCGCTTGCAGACTGTCAAGGGCAATATCGACCAGATTTTACGCCGGAGCGAGCCGCAGCGCAGAAAGGAGCAGAGCCATGAACGGTAATATCCCCCGCATGGACTACCGCCAGTACCGGGCAGCCCGCCGCCTTGTGCATGAGTGCTGCAACTATGACAGCGGGAACTGCCTGCTGTTGGAGGACGGCGAGCCTTGCGTGTGTGTACAGAGTATCAGCTATTCGCTGCTCTGCCGCTGGTTTACCGCCGCTGTCCTGCCCCTTGATGAAGCACTGGAAGCCGCCCTCTTGCGCCGGGGAAGCCGGAAACGCTGCGCTGTCTGCGGGGCGTTCTTCTTCCCAAAATCCAACCGGGGGAAATACTGCCCGGACTGCGCCGGACGCATGAAGCGGATAAACGCCGCCAAACGGAAGCGGAAACAAAGGGAGAAATGTCACGCTTTAGGGCATTTCAAACCCGCATAAATCAAGGCTTTTTTGGAGGGTGTCAAAGGGTGCGTGATACATTTATCCTTTTCCCTTAAAAACGCCCCCTAAAAGCGTAACAGAACCCACAGACAGACACCACAAGGAGGTGAACCCTATCGCTGATTATATGACCGCAGGAACGGAGCTGCCCGCTTACCTGCCTTACCCCCGTTTCCTGCTGGAAACAGACCTATCCCACACCGCAAGAGAGTTATATGCGCTGCTGTTAGACCGTTCCACCCTTTCGCAGAAGAACGGCTGGCAGGACAGCGAGGGACGGACATACATTGTCTACCCCATAGCAGAGATAGCGGAAATGCTGGATAAAGGCTGCACCACCATAAAGGGCGCACTGAACGAACTGGACGCTGCCGGGCTGCTGGAACGCAGACGGACGGGCTTTTCTGCCGCCAACCGTCTGTATGTGAAAGTGCCGCCTATCCCAGTGGTACAGTTTTCCGACCAACTGACGGACGGAAAACCGCCCCTCATAAGGGCGGGAAACCGACCAACTGACAGCCGGAAAACTGACCTTATGACGGTCGGAAAACCGTCCCCTAACCAAACTAATATAAACAACCTAATAGAGAGCCAAACAAAAGGAGCGAGTGAGGGGCAGCCCCCCGCCGCTTATGGCAGATATAAAAATGTATTTCTTTCTGACACAGAACTTTTGGAGCTGGAACAGGACTTCCCCGGCAAGTGGGAGTATTACCTTGACCGCCTTTCCTGCCACATCGCTTCCACCGGGAAGCAGTACCAGAGCCATGCAGCCACCATTTACAAGTGGGCGCAGGAGGACGCTGCCAAAGAGAAGCCAAAGAAAGGCATACCGGACTATTCATTCAAGGAGGGAGAAAGCCTATGACCGATACAATCCACAACACCATACTGCCTATGACCGACACCACAGCCGAGCCGGAGGATTACACCGGGGAGGACGGGCTTTTATACTGCGGCAAATGCCGGAAACCCAAAGAAGCCTATTTCCCGGAGGGCAAGACCTTTTTCGGGCGTGACCGCCACCCGTCAGAGTGCGACTGCCAGCGGGCAGCCCGTAAGGAACGGGAAGCCGCCGAGAAGCGGCGCAGCCACCTTGAAACGGTGGAACGGCTGAAACGGCAGGGCTTTACAGACAAGACCATGCAGGACTGGACATTTGCCAACGATAACGGCAGCTGCCCGCAGATGAAGAACGCCGCCGGATATGTGGCACGCTGGGAACAGATAAAGGACGGGAACTACGGGCTGCTCTTGTGGGGCAGGGTAGGCACTGGGAAAAGCTATTTTGCCGGGTGTATTGCAAACGCCCTCATGGAGCAGGAAGTCCCGGTGTGCATGACAAACTTTGCAGCAATATTAAACGACCTTGCCGCCAGCTTTGCGGGCAGGAACGAATATATTTCCCGCCTTTGCAGCTTCCCCCTGCTCATCATTGACGATTTTGGAATGGAGCGTGGCACAGAATACGGTCTGGAACAGGTCTACAATGTGATTGACAGCCGCTACCGGAGCAGGAAGCCGCTGATTGTGACGACCAACCTCACGCTGGAGGAATTGCAGCACCCGGAGGACACCGCCCACGCCCGGATTTATGACCGCCTGCTTGAAATGTGTTCCCCTCTCTGCTTTACCGGGGAGAATTTGAGGAAAGCCGCCGCACAGGGAAAAATGGAACAGCTGAAACGGCTGCTTGCCGGAAAGGAGATTTGCCTATGACCGACACCCAGAGAAACAAACGCCCTGCCCGCCGCCCGGACTGCGTGACCGAAACGAGGATAGGCAACACAATCCTTGTGGTGTCTGGCTTTTTCAAGGAGGGGGCGACCGACACCGCCGCTGACAAGATGATGAAAGTGCTGGAAGCAGAAGCCGCCGCCGGATATTTGACCTGTGATAAGCCTGATTGAAAAACCGTCATTTTTACCGACCGTAAAGAAGCAGATTTGACGCTTTTGCCGCTATACAGACAGCCGCCCCATGTGGTACAATCAAGGTACGGAATAGTGGGGCTGGCTGTCGGAAACGGAGGAATTTATGTTAAGACAGACCACCCAGCAACTCATTACCGCCCTTTACCCAAGACTGTCCCATGAGGACGAGCTGCAAGGCGAGAGCAATTCCATTTCCAACCAAAAGAGGATTTTGGAAACCTATGCCAAACAGAATGGATTTTCTAATCTGCGCTGGTACACCGACGACGGTTATTCCGGTGCGAACTTTCAAAGACCCGGATTTCAAGCCATGCTTGCAGACATTGAAGCAGGGAAAGTCGGGACAGTTATCGTCAAGGATATGTCGAGGTTAGGGCGAAACTACTTACAGGTGGGAATGTACACAGAAATGATTTTCCCACAGAAAGGTGTCCGCTTCATCGCTATCAATGACGGAGTGGACAGCGCACAGGGGGAAAATGATTTTGCCCCGCTGCGGAACATTTTTAACGAATGGCTGGTGAGAGATACGAGCAAGAAAATCAAGGCAGTAAAACGCTCTAAGGGCATGAGCGGAAAGCCCATCACAAGCAAGCCCGTCTATGGCTACCTCATGGACGAGGACGAAAACTTTATCATTGACGAGGAAGCCGCCCCGGTGGTACGGCAGATTTACAGCCTTTGCCTTGCCGGGAACGGTCCGACCAAGATAGCCCGTATGCTGACCGAGCAGCAAATCCCCACGCCGGGGACGCTGGAATACCGCAGGACGGGCAGCACCCGCCGCTACCACCCCGGCTATGAGTGCAAGTGGGCGACCAATACCGTGGTTCATCTGCTGGAAAACCGGGAATATACGGGCTGTCTGGTAAACTTTAAGACCGAGAAGCCGTCCTACAAGCTGAAACACAGCATAGAAAATCCCCCGGAAAAGCAGGCGGTTTTTGAGAACCACCATGAGCCTATCATTGACCGGGAAACGTGGGAACGGGTGCAGGAGTTACGCAAGCAGCGCAAACGCCCCAACCGTTATGACGAAGTGGGCTTGTTCTCCGGCATACTCTTTTGTGCCGACTGCGGCAGCGTCATGTACCAGCAGCGATACCAGACGGACAAGCGCAAGCAGGACTGTTATATCTGCGGAAGCTACAAGAAACGCACCGCCGACTGCACAGCGCACTTTATCCGCACTGACCTCTTGACCGCTGGCGTACTCTCCAATCTGCGGAAAGTTACCAGCTATGCGGCAAAGCATGAAGCCCGGTTTATGAAGCTTTTAATCGAGCAGAATGAGGACGGGGACAGACGCAGGAACGCCGCCAAGAAAAAGGAGCTGGAAGCCGCCGAGAAACGCATAGCCGAGTTATCTGCTATCTTCAAGCGGCTGTATGAGGACAGCGTAACCGGGCGCATATCGGACGAGCGTTTCACAGAGCTGTCGGCAGACTATGAAGCCGAGCAGAAAGAACTGAAAGAACGTGCCGCCAGACTGCGGGAAGAACTTTCCAAAGCGCAGGAAGCCACCGCAAACGCTGAAAAGTTTATGAATGTGGTACGCAGGCACACTACCATTGAAGAACTTACCCCTACTCTGCTGCGGGAGTTTGTGGAGAAAATCGTTGTCCATGAAAGCGTTGCCCTTGACGGGAAACGCCGGGGCAAGTTACGCAGACAGGAAATCGAAATCTATTATTCTTTTGTCGGCAAGGTAGAACTGCCCGACACCTAACCGCCCGACCTATCCGACATACCTCATGTGCCGGATAGGAACGGCAAAATTTTTTACACTTCTATTACTTCTTTATCACACATAAGCAAAGAGCCAGGGCATGAAGCAGTTCATGGCTAATTAAAGGGAACAAAAAGAAAGGAAAAACACAATCCAGACGGTATCAGCGGCAGGATACAAGAATAAATTGTGATTACACAAGATTGGTGCTATAATAAGAGAAAAGTTCCTGCCGGGGCAGCCGCCCCGGTGGTATAGATAGGAAGGCAGGAAAACAATATGCACATCAGCTATAAACCGCTCTGGCATACACTGTTAGAGCGTGATATGAGAAAAGAAGATTTAAGGCTTGCCGCCGGTATGACAACGAATATGATTGCCAACATGAGCAAAGAGGGAAAGCACATCAGCATGGATACATTAGCCCGTATCTGCGAAACGCTGAATTGTGAGATTACCGATGTGATTGAGTTAGTACCAGACGAGCCTGCTTCCACAGGAGGTAAGGAACATGAGAGAATTGAAACCAAGAATAACGGAAAACGGAATTGATTATATCCTTGTCGGAGATTACTACATCCCGGACTTGAAACTGCCGGAGGAACACCGCCCTATCGGAAAGTACGGACGGATGCACCGGGAATATTTAAGGGAAGTCCACCCAGCCAGATTGAATACATTGATACTGACCGGAGAATTGTGGACATATCTTGCAGACCTGAACGAACAGGCACAGGAACGGTTAGACACTATCATGGAGCAGATGAAAGCCACCGAGGGCGTGACAGAGGAATTGAAGCGAACTCAACAAATGGAATGGGTGCAGCGTTGTAATAACATTCACAACCGGGCAGAAGAAATTGTTTTGCATGATATAATTTATTCATACGGGAGTAATTAAATCGGAGGTATATAAGATGATTGAAATTGTATTTGGTGAAAGTGCCTGTGGAAGTTTGAAAATTGCCCAAACTTACGGTAAGGGAAAGTATAGAGGAAGTGCAGTTTCGGTCTTTATGAGGCACGAAGATGGGAGTGTTCCATCTTCAGATGAAATGAAAGAAGCACAAATTCAAGCACAGGAACAAGAACATATTGCTTGGGAGAATGCTATTCCATTGGGAGGCAAGAGCAGTGATGTTTATTGTTTTGATATGGCTCTTAGTGTGGGAGATATTTCTGATAATGGAATTGGCGAACAGCGGAAAAATGTTCTCAAGAAAATGCTGTCTGTCTGGTTTGTAGAGGATTTAGACTATCAGGTTGAAGAAAAAATACAGAAAATTAAAACTACATTGTCTTCGGTTATTGAACGATATGTAGCTGGGGAAGAAGTTCGTATTTGGTATAGCTATAATCCGGATGAACTTTGCGGTATGTACTGGCTTATGAAACAACTTCGACCATTAAACTGTCAGACAACAATTTATTTGGTTAAGTTACCTGCCTGGGAATATGGAAAAGAAAATACTATGACATCCAAAATAGCATGGGGTGAGGTTTCTCCTGGCGAATGGAGAAAATATATAACTCTACAAGAAAAAGCTAAGCCTGTATTTCTTTCAGCTTGTGCTATGAAATGGAATCAACTTCAAAATGAAAATGCACCTTTGCGTGCAATGCTAAATGGTAAATTGCAAAGTGTTTCAGAAGATATATATGATAGTTTCATTCTTCGTGAAATTGCGGAACAGCCAGAGCAATTCAAAATGGCTATTGTTATAGGTAATGTTTTAGGAAAATATCAACTTGGAATTAGTGATGTATGGATTTCTAATCGCATTGATAAAATGCTTGAAGATGGTGTGTTGGAAATTATACAGGACGCACCAAAGGGAGAAACAAATTATCGCCGGATATTAAGAAAACGAATGAAATAATAACCACAGCAAGAACCGCTGCTACATGGAAGGCACCCCAACCATGCAACAGCGGTTTTTTTTACCGTTTTTTCCTCTGGCTGATAGGCGTTCCCATTTTCTTTGATTTTTTGAGAATCCGAATCAGCCAGCGAAATTCTTCGTCTGACAGATTTTTATAGTTGATACCGAGCTGCTTGCAGTAAAGGACAACCAGCTTTTCATCCCGGCTGCCCTTGAAATTTTCGACTGCTTCGAGATTTTCTTTCAATTCATCGGCAACGGTGGTCTGGGGCGCACTCTCACTGTCCTTTTTGTGGGCTTCCCGAATATCCCGGATAATCAGGTTGAGGTCATCCAGAACCATGTGACTGAAATACTCATCATCACTGATATGGGCGGCTTGCAGCACTTTCAAATGCGGGTCATCTTCGCCTGGGCGATACCGTTCAATGATTTCATGCCGGACGGTATCGACAAGTGCATTGAGGTTTTGAATCTGCATGGTAGCAATCCCGTCCACATAAATCTCAATGTCTGCAAGAAACTTGATAAAATCTTTATGTGTAGCAAGCTCACAGAGCAGACGGTTGTTAATCCGACCGCTTTTCAGCAGTGCCACCATCTCATCATTCAAATGCAACTCCGTCAATGGTGTGTTGATCTGCTCCCTGTTCTCTATCCGGCACAGTAGATAATCAACAGAGACCCCATAGAAGTCTGCCAGCGTGATAAGGTTGCCATGATTGATTTCCTTAAAATCCTCTTTTTCATAACTTCCAAGAGCTGATTTGGAAATGCCTGTCAGCTTTGATAGTTCTTCCAGATTTAAGCCTTTGTCCTTGCGGAGTTCCCAAAGGCGTTCCTGTATGCTTGTTGCTCCTTTCATGGGCGCACGCTCCTTTCCAATGGTTTCATTGCTGCCGCTTATCTGGATTATATCACACTTTCCGCAATCGTGGAAATTTCTGATTTTTACCCCTAATTCCTACTTTGTGGACATACGGCACAGGGCACAAAAATGTTCTATGATACAGGTAGTTCATCGATGGATTATTCCAATCGAATGACCAGCCTGTGTGGGATATGCTTCCCCGGCGATGTAGCGCCATGACTTTTGGCAGGGATGTGGAGGAACCCTGACCGAAACGAGCGTACCAACGGGAGCGATACGCCGCTGTGAGATTCAGGGGAGGAACGACACCGGGGAGAACTGGCGAACTGACACCGAAATGATACCGAAACACGACAATCTGACAGGGGGATAGTCTACCCTATCGCTGATACTTCGGGAGATTTTAAGCGGCTCTATGACCGTAATTTTGCCGAAAATCGCCCCGAAACCATACACGAAAACGGGAGGAAGCGCAATATGCCGAGAATGAGCAAAAAGCGGAAGCAGGAGCTTTCCTTTTACCTCAATGACCAGGGGCGTGTCACTTACAACGAATTATGCCGGAAATGCCAGCATGGGTGCAAGCAGAGCTTCCGGGCGGTTGTGATTGACTGCCCCCGTTATTTATCCAAACGAGCAAAGAAAAAGGAGGAACACACCGAATGAATTTTGAATTTATGACGATAGACACACCCTTGCCGCCCTGTATGCCATTGCCCAGAGCGTTGACAGGATTTCCAGTCAGCAGCACTGCAAAGGTCATGTACTGCCGGATGCTGGACGCTATGCTCTCCAAAGGGCAGGAGGACGAAAACGGAATCCTGTTTGTCTGCTTCCCTGTCACAGCCATTGCCGCAGTCCTGTCCCGCAGCCCCATGACGGTCAAGCGTTCTCTGAATGAACTGGAAACTGCCGGACTTATCATGCGGGTGCGTCAGGGCATTGGAGAACCAAACAGGATTTATGTGCTGATACCGGGAAAGGAGGACGCTGCCCTTGCCTGATACCTCAAAGCTGGAAAAGCTAAACCGGGAGTTGGAGAAAAGCGAAAAGAAACTGCGGAAAGCTATCAATGATGAAAAGGCATTGCAGCACCAGTTGAAACAGCTTACCCGAAAGGAACGGACACACCGGCTCTGCACTCGTGGTGGTATGCTGGAAAGTTTTCTGCAAGAGCCGGAACGCCTGACCGATGATGATGTCATGCTGTTGTTGAAACTCATTTTTCACAGGCAGGACACGCAGGAACTATTGAAGAAACTGCTGGAACGGGAGAAGCCGGAAACCCCTTAGTTTACTAAGGGCGCAATTATACACCACCCAGAGGATGGTGCATTGCGTTCTCCGAAGGCTCCTCGCCGGAGGGCTGTGATTTTCCGCAGTCATGGTCTGCTCCAAATCATACAGGGGACACTACGCTTCCCCTGCGCTGGCTGCCGCCAGCTACCCTTTTGTGGACTTGCCATCTAGGAACACCTTGCCTTGCAAGCTGTTCCCAGCCGACAAGTTTTATAAAATATACTATCTTTTCGATAGGCAATGCAGTATAATAAAGACAGCAACAAATTAGAAGGAGGTATTTTATATGTTTAAAAAGGCTTTTTGGGTTCCTTATGAGGATAGTACCAATTACCCAACTCTTGCAAAAACTATGGAAGCAATTTCAAAATATTGTGAAGAAAATGGCGAGTCTTATACATTTATTAACGATGACGAAGTGGAGATAAATGGAAAAAGATATGAAATATATCGGGGCTACGAAAATGGTAGTAGGGGAAATTACGGTATAAAATGCAAAGAAAAATAATTTCCAGTTTTTCATTCCCTACACATCGGGTCAACTTGTCCCGAACTTTTACAACTAAATACCCGCCGCCCATACAGCGGCACACCAAGCAGGAAATCTGAAAAAGGTCTCCTGCTTTTTTTCTGCCCAAAATGAGGTGGTAAAACGCCACCCCATCCACCAATTACCGAAAGGAGGAACACGAAATGCCCTGTCCACACAACGAAATCTCTATTGTGCAGCGCAGCCAGCGGCAGTCTGCGGTTGCCGCCGCTGCTTACCAGAGTGGCGAAAAGCTGTTCTGTGAATACGACCAGCAAGTGAAGCACTACCCGGAAAAGCGTGGTATCGTCCACAATGAAATCCTGCTTCCGGCAAATGCCCCGCCGGAGTATGCAGACCGCAATACTTTATGGAACGCTGTCGAAGCGGTGGAGAAGCAATGGAACTCCCAGCTTGCAAGGCGGTGGGTGCTTACCATCCCCAGAGAGATCCCGCCTGACCAGTACGCTGTCCTTGTCCGGGAGTTTTGCCAGCAGCAGTTTGTTTCCAAAGGAATGTGCGTGGATTTTGCCATTCATGACAAAGGGGACGGAAACCCTCACGCTCATGTCATGCTGACCATGCGGGCGATGGACGAACATGGGAAATGGCTCCCCAAGAGCCGCAAGGTTTATGACCTTGATGAAAGCGGGGAACGGATAAAACTTCCGTCCGGCAGGTGGAAAAGCCACAAGGAGGATACGGTTGACTGGAACGACCAGAAGTATTGTGAAATCTGGCGGCATGAATGGGAGGTCATCCAGAACCGCTATCTGGAAGCCAATGACCGCCCGGAGCGTGTAGACTTGCGTTCCTATGCCAGACAGGGGCTTGATATTGTCCCTACTGTCCATGAGGGGGCTGCTGTCCGGCAGATGGAAAAGCGTGGTATCCAGACGAATATCGGCAACCTGAACCGGGAAATCAGAGCCGCCAACCGCCTGATGAAGTCCATCCGGCAGCTTATCCAAAACCTCAAAGGCTGGATTACCGAGCTGGGCGAAAAACGGAAAGAGCTGCTTGCACAAAAAGCGGCGGAGGAAGCGACACTTCTTCCCAATCTGCTGATGAAGTATCTGGAGATACGCAAGGAAGAACGGAAGGACTGGACAAGGGCTGGACAGAACCGGGGGACTTCACAGGACTTAAAGGCAGTCAGTGAAGCCCTGTCCTATCTCCGGCAAAAGGGACTTTCCACTGTGGAGGATTTAGAAGCATTTCTGGAATCTTCCGGGAAATCAGCCGCAGATTACCGCAATCAGATGAAGCCCAAGGAAGCCCGCAGCAAAGTGATTGACGGGATTCTTGCTGCCCGGACAGCCTGCAAGGAATGTGAGCCTGTCTATGAGAAGTACCGGAAGATATTTTTTAAGAAAACTAAGGAGAAATTCAAGCTGGAACACCCGGAGGTTGCCCGGTATGAGAAAGCCGCTGCCTACCTTGCCAAGCACCCGGATGATAAGGACAGCACCCAAAAGAAACTGCAACAGGAGCAGGAAACGCTTTTGGAAGAAATCACAGAGCTGAAAGTACCGCTGACCGAGGTACAGGAGGATTTGAAGAAGCTGCGGGACATCCGCTACTGGGTACGGAAAGCCACCCCTGGCACAGAGGAAAGCAAAGAGCCGCCCAAGAAGCAGCCTATCAAGGAAGCCTTGCAGGATAAGGCAGATGAAAAGAAAGCCCAAAGAACTGTCCCAGCACAGGCGAAACACAAACAACAGGATATGGAACTTTAACAGGCACTTGCCATTTTCAATCAGAGAATGTCAGGTGCTTTTTTCTTTTTAAGGAGGGATAGATTTGAATGTATTTGAAGCTGTGAAGCAGTCCGCCACAACAAGACAGGCTGCGGAGCATTATGGAATCCATGTAAACAGGAATGGGATGGCTTGCTGCCCGTTCCATCACGATAAGACCCCAAGCATGAAGCTGGATCGGCGTTACCACTGCTTCGGCTGCGGTGCAGATGGAGATGTGATTGATTTTGCCGCCACCCTGTATGGGCTGGGAAAGAAAGAAGCCGCCGTACAGCTGGCACAGGACTTCGGGCTTTCCTATGAGGACTGGAAGCCGCCGGGAAAGGCAAAAAAGCCCAAGCACCGGCAGAAATCCCCGGAGGAACAGTTTCAGGAAGCAAAAAACCGTTGCTTCCGTATCCTTGCCGATTATCTCCACCTGCTCCGGGCATGGAGAAAGGAATATGCCCCGCACTCCCCGGAGGAAGCCTTTCATCCCCGGTTTGTGGAAGCCTTACAGAAGCAAGACCAAGTGGAATATCTGCTGGATGTGCTGCTCTTTGGGGAAACGGAGGAAAAAGCGGCTTTGATTACGGACTACGGAAAGGATGTGATACAGCTTGAACAGCGAATGGCAGAGCTTGCAGCCGCAAACGCAGCAAGAACTAAAAAACACCATGAACGCCATGCAGCCGCCCCAGAGCATTGAGGAAATCAAGGCGGGGCTGGAAACTACCGAGAAAGGCGGTGTCCGTCAGAGCATACGGAACTGCCTGACCGTATTCCAGCGTGACCCTCTGCTTTCCGGGGCTATCGCATACAACATCCTGACCGACCGCAAGGACATCATAAAGCCCATCGGTTTTCACAGAGAAAGCACCGCCCTGAACGATACGGACATGAAGTATCTGCTTCTCTATCTGGAAGAAACCTACGGGCTTACCAATGAGAAAAAGATTGATAACGCCATCGGGATTGTGGCGAATGAAAACAAGTACCATCCCATCCGGGACTATCTCAATACCCTTGTGTGGGACGGGACAGAGCGAATCCGTTTCTGCCTGCGGCACTTTCTGGGGGCTGACGCAGACGATTACACCTATGAAGCGTTGAAGCTGTTCCTGCTGGGTGCAATCTCACGAGCCTTTCAGCCGGGGTGCAAGTTTGAAATCATGCTCTGTCTGGTAGGCGGTCAGGGGGCTGGCAAGTCCACCTTCTTCCGCCTGCTGGCAGTCCGGGACGAGTGGTTCTCCGATGATTTGCGGAAGCTGGACGATGACAATGTGTACCGCAAGCTGCAAGGTCACTGGATTATTGAAATGTCGGAAATGATGGCAACCGCCAACGCCAAGAGCATTGAGGAAATCAAATCGTTTTTAAGCCGGCAGAAAGAGGTTTACAAGATACCTTATGAAACCCACCCGGCAGACCGCCCCCGTCAGTGCGTGTTTGGCGGCACTTCCAATGCTCTTGACTTCCTGCCCCTTGACCGTTCCGGCAATCGCCGCTTTATCCCCGTCATGGTTTACCCGGAGCAAGCCGAGGTTCACATTTTGGAGGACGAAACTGCTTCCAGAGCCTATATCGAGCAGATGTGGGCAGAAGCAATGGAGATTTACCGAAGCGGCAGGTTCAAGCTGGCTTTCAGCCCCGACATGCAGCGGTATCTCAAAGAACACCAGCGGGATTTTATGCCGGAGGACACCAAAGCCGGAATGATACAGGCGTATCTTGATAGGTACACCGGGAGCATGGTCTGCTCCAAGCAGCTCTACAAGGAAGCCTTGAACCATGCCTTTGACGAGCCGAAGCAATGGGAAATACGGGAAATCAACGAGATTATGAACCAATGCATTGACCGCTGGCGGTACTTCCCGAACCCAAGAATGTTTTCAGAATATGGCAGACAAAAGGGCTGGGAGCGTGAAAACCCGGCAACGGACTTATGCAACCCGTCTGAAAAAGCAATGGATGGCTTTGTGGAGGTCACAGAACAGATGGAGCTTCCATTCTGAAAATGACAGCCCGTTGCACCCCCTGTTGCTATCCCGTTGCCGAGCCGGTTGCCGGGGAAAATCCCTTATTTCTGGGCTTTTCTCCTTTATAACAACCAAAACAACAGAAAAATAAAAGAAAAGTATAAATAGTAACCATCGCCAGATTGAGATTGTTTGCAAGGTCTTTTGAAGCCCGTTGCCGGACTTCGTTGCCGATACCCTCTGTCTGGCTATTTTCATGTATGGAGGATAACTGCCTATGGCAAAAAACAAAACAGAGATTCATGTGACCACTGTATTTGACGGGGAGCTTGACGCCACTGATGTGTTCGTCAGCCTGATTTCCCAGAAATACGGAAAAACAAATACAAAAGAATATCTTGCTAAAAAGAGAGATATAGGCTATAATGAAGATGAGGTTCAAAAGAGCCAGATACCGTCTGGATTGTGTGGGTAAATGGCTATGATGAACGAAATGGAATACAGAACAATCGGAAAGGCACTTGCCGGGGGCTATCGTGCAGCGGTCTATTGCAGGCTGTCAAAGGACGATGACCTGCAAGGCGAAAGTGCCAGTATCGCCAACCAGCGGGATATGCTGGAAAAATACTGCGAAAAGCAGGGATGGGAGGTTGTGGCAGTCTATCAGGACGATGGTTTCACAGGTCTTAATATGGAGCGTCCTGATTTACAGAGAATGTTGAGAGCCATTGAGCGCAGGCAAATCAACCTTGTCATCACGAAAGACCTCAGCCGACTGGGGCGGAACTATCTGCAAACCGGGCATTTGATTGAGGACTTTTTCCCAAGAAACGGTGTCCGCTATATCGCCATGAATGACGGTATCGACACCCTGCGTGATAACAACGATATTGCCCCGTTCAAGAATATCCTGAACGAGATGTACAGTAAGGATATTTCCAAGAAAGTCCATTCCTCTTATCTTCTGAAAGCACAGAAAGGACAGTTTACCGGGTGTCTTGCCCCGTTTGGGTATCGGAAAGACCCGGAGGACAAAAACCATCTGCTCATTGACGAGGAAACCGCCCCGATTGTGCGGCTGATTTTCGGATATGCCCTGAACGGTCATGGTCCGAACTATATCCGCAGACGGCTGGAGGAAGAAAAAATCCCCTGCCCCACATGGTGGAACCGGGAACGGGGGCTTCGCAATACCCGCACCAAATGGGAAAAGAAGGACCCGGAAAACGGGCGGTATATGTGGGACTTCTCCGTTATCAAAGACCTTTTGATGAATCCCGTCTACACTGGGGCGATTGCTTCCCAGAAAAAGGACTACCGTTTCAAAATCGGCACGATTGGGGAAAAGAAGCCGGAGGACTGGATTGTGGTGGAGGGGCAGCATGAACCGCTGATTGACCGCATGAGCTTTGACATTGTGCAGAATAAGCTGAAATCCCGCCAGCGTCCGGGGCAGACCAATGAAATCAGCCTGTTTGCCGGACTGATAAAATGCGGCGAGTGTGGGAAGTCGCTGACGGTACGCTACACAAACGCAAAACATCCCCAGCAGATTTATTCCTGCAAGACCTACAATGCCTTTGGAAAGAACCACTGCACCCAGCATCGGATTGACTATGACACCCTTTACAGCCATGTGCTGCGGAAAATCCGGGAATGTGCCAGAGCTGCCCTGATGGACGGGGAAGCGGTTGCCGACCGCCTGACCAATACCTGTGAAGCCGAGCAGCGGGAACAGCGGGAAGCAATGGAACGCTCCCTCACAAGGGACGAGGAACGGATTGAGGTTCTGGACAAAATGGTAATGCGGCTTTATGAGGATATGATTGCAGGGCGTATCAGTGAACAGAATTTCAACACCATGCTGGAAAAGACACAGACCGAGCAGACGGAGCTTAAAACAAAAGTGTCCGAGGGCAGAAAGCGGCTGTCCGATGAAGTCCAGCTTGCCAATGACGCAAAACAATGGGTGGAAGCCATTCAGGAATACGCCAACATCACAGAGCTGGACGCAGCTACCCTCAACCGCTTAATCAAAGAAATCGTCGTGCATGAGCGCATTGACGAAGATAAAACAAGACACATTTCTATCGAAATTCATTTTAATCTCAAACCCATCCCGGAGGTGGAACAGGTCACTGCCTGACCTGTCCCGCCGGGACGGTTCTCTTAAAAACACCATATAGATTTTTGTACGCCGCCGCCCGCCATCGAGCAGAGTTTTACACCTAATTGGGGATAAAACAGCTCATGGCCGGTGCTGGTGTAGCCGTAGTCGGCATGGTCCTTGTACCTCTGCTCTCCGGGCTGTTCTCTGTCTAAGCGTCTCCGTATGAAATCCTTGCCGCTCCCGCAGCTTTGCGGGGGCGGCGGAAAGGAGGTTGACACCGTATGGATTTCTTACTTGAAGCCCTGACAAATTGGCTGAAAGAAATGCTGGTGGGCGGTATTATGAGCAACCTTTCGGGGATGTTTGACAGTGTAAATCAGCAGGTCGCGGATATATCCGTACAGGTAGGCCAGACCCCACAGGGATGGAATGGCAGTATTTTCAGCATGATTGAGAATCTGTCCAACTCCATCATGGTGCCGATTGCAGGTGTGATTCTGGCTATCGTGATGACCGTAGACCTGATCCAGATGATTGCAGACAAGAACAACCTGCATGATGTGGATACCTGGATGATTTTCAAGTGGGTGTTCAAATCAGCTGCCGCCATCCTCATTGTCACAAACACATGGAATATCGTGATGGGCGTCTTTGATATGGCGCAGAGCGTAGTGGCGCAGGCGGCAGGGATTATCAATTCGGATGCGTCCATTGACATTTCCTCAGTTATGACCGATCTGGAACCGAGGCTGATGGAAATGGATTTGGGACCGCTGTTCGGACTGTGGTTCCAATCCCTCTTTATTGGCATTACCATGTGGGCGTTGTATATCTGTATCTTTATCGTTATTTATGGCCGTATGATCGAGATCTACCTTGTGACTTCGGTGGCTCCCGTTCCAATGGCTGCAATGATGGGCAAAGAATGGGGCGGTATGGGACAGAATTACCTCCGATCCCTGCTGGCGCTGGGCTTTCAGGCGTTTCTCATTATCGTCTGCGTGGCAATTTATGCTGTGCTGGTGCAGAACATCGCTCTGGAAGATGACATCATCATGGCAATCTGGAGCTGCGTGGGCTACACCGTACTGCTATGTTTTACGCTGTTCAAAACCGGCAGTCTCGCCAAATCAGTCTTTCAGGCGCACTAAAACGGAAGGAGGTTTCCACATTGGCTTATGTACCCGTACCCAAGGACTTAACAAAAGTCAAAACAAAGGTCATGTTCAATCTGACCAAGCGGCAGCTTATCTGCTTCACGGGCGGAGCGCTTATTGGCGTACCGCTTTTCTTTTTGCTCAGAAAACCTACCGGAAACAGTGTAGCGGCTATGTGTATGATGCTGGTTATGCTGCCCTTCTTTATGCTGGCTATGTACGAAAAGCATGGACAGCCCCTGGAAAAGATCGTGGGCAACATTCTCAAAGTAGCTGTGATCCGTCCCAAGCAGCGTCCCTACCAGACCAATAACTTTTATGCCGTATTAAAGCGGCAGGAAATGCTCGATAAGGAGGTGTATGACATTGTTCACCGCAATAAAAAAATGGCTGCATCGGATGTTCGGGAAAACCGAGGAAAAAACTGTGCAGCCGGTAAAGACAAAGAAAAAGCTGTCCCGCGCCGATAAGAAGCAGATCGACGCGGCCATTGTCCGCGCCAACCGCACGGACAAAAAAGGAAAATCTGCGCAGGACAGTATCCCTTATGAACGGATGTGGCCGGACGGAATCTGCCGCGTATCGGACAGCCACTACACAAAGACCATTCAGTTTCAGGACATCAACTATCAGCTCTCCCAAAACGAAGATAAGACGGCAATCTTTGAGGGTTGGTGTGATTTCCTCAATTATTTTGACAGCTCGATTCATTTCCAGCTGTCTTTTTTGAACCTTGCGGCATCGGAGGAGACCTTTGCTAACTCCATTTCCATCCCGCCCCAGAGGGATGCCTTTGACAGTATCCGCGAGGAATATACCACAATGCTGCAAAATCAGCTGGCCAGAGGTAACAACGGCCTCATCAAGACCAAATACCTGACCTTTGGTATCGACGCAGACAGCATCAAAGCCGCCAAGCCCCGTCTGGAGCGTATTGAGACCGATATACTTAATAACTTCAAGCGTCTTGGTGTAGCTGCCAGAACGCTGGACGGTAAAGAAAGGCTTTCTCAGCTTCATGCGGTATTCCACATGGATGAACAACTCCCGTTTCAGTTTGAATGGGACTGGCTGGCTCCTTCCGGTCTGTCCACAAAGGATTTTATTGCACCAAGTTCCTTTGAGTTCCGCACCGGCAAGCAGTTCCGTATGGGCAAGAAATACGGGGCTGTTTCTTTTTTGCAGATTCTCGCACCGGAGCTGAATGACCGTCTGCTGGCTGATTTTCTGGATATGGAAAGTTCGCTCATTGTGAGTATGCACATTCAGTCGGTGGATCAGGTGAAAGCCATCAAAACGATAAAGCGCAAGATTACCGACCTGGACCGCAGTAAGATCGAGGAACAGAAAAAAGCAGTCCGCGCCGGATACGACATGGACATCATTCCATCTGACCTTGCTACTTACGGCAGTGAAGCGAAAAAACTTTTGCAGGATTTGCAGAGCCGCAACGAGAGAATGTTCCTTTTGACCTTTCTGGTGCTGAACACAGCGGACAATCCCCGTCAGCTTGGCAACAACATTTTCCAGGCAGGCTCCATTGCCCAGAAGTATAACTGTCAGCTGACCAGGTTGGACTTTCAGCAGGAAGAAGGGCTGATGAGCTGTCTGCCCCTGGGACTCAATCAGATCGAGATCCAGCGAGGACTGACCACCAGTTCTACGGCTATCTTTGTACCGTTCACCACACAGGAATTATTCCAGAACGGCAAAGAGGCTCTGTACTACGGCATCAACGCCCTGTCCAACAACCTCATCATGGTGGATCGAAAGCTGCTGAAAAACCCCAACGGCTTGATTTTGGGTACGCCGGGTTCCGGTAAGTCCTTCAGCGCAAAACGAGAAATCGCCAACTGCTTTTTGCTTACCAGTGATGATGTCATTATCTGTGACCCGGAAGCGGAGTACGCACCTCTTGTTGAACGTCTGCATGGGCAGGTCATCAAGATCTCGCCTACCTCCACCAACTACATCAATCCGATGGACCTGAACCTGGACTACTCGGATGATGAAAGCCCGCTGTCCCTCAAGTCTGATTTTATCCTCAGCTTATGTGAGCTGATTGTGGGCGGTAAGGAGGGCTTGCAGCCGGTGCAGAAAACCATCATCGACCGCTGTGTGCGTCTGGTCTATCAGACTTACCTCAATGACCCGCGCCCGGAGAATATGCCCATACTGGAGGACCTATATAACCTGCTTCGGGAACAGGAGGAAAAGGAAGCCCAGTATATCGCTACAGCCCTTGAAATCTATGTAACCGGCTCCCTCAATGTGTTCAACCACCAGAGCAATGTGGACATCAACAACCGCATTGTCTGCTATGACATCAAGGAACTGGGCAAGCAGCTCAAGAAAATCGGTATGCTGGTGGTACAGGATCAGGTGTGGAACCGCGTTACCATTAACCGCGCTGCCCACAAGTCCACCCGTTACTACATCGACGAGATGCACCTGCTTTTGAAGGAGGAACAGACCGCTGCCTATACAGTGGAAATCTGGAAGCGATTCCGAAAATGGGGCGGAATCCCGACAGGTATCACCCAGAATGTCAAAGACCTTTTGAGCAGCCGCGAGGTAGAGAACATCTTTGAAAACTCCGACTTCGTGTATATGCTCAACCAGGCAGGCGGAGACCGCCAGATTCTCGCCAAGCAGCTGGGCATTTCCACACACCAGCTTAGCTATGTGACCCACTCCGGTGAGGGCGAGGGCCTGCTGTTCTATGGCTCCACAATTCTGCCTTTCGTGGACCACTTCCCGAAGAATACCGAGCTGTACCGCATTATGACCACCAAACCCCAGGAACTGAAAAAGAAGGAGGATGAATGATAATGAACCCCAACATTTTGAACAAAAACCCGCTGATGTTTTTTGACAGGGCGGTAAATGCCCAGCGCAGCCAGCTTCTTACAGTCATGGCCGATGCGGTAAGTGAGTGCCGCACGGCGGCAGATCAGACAGCCGAACTGAATGAGACCGGTCAGGTGGGGCTGCTCCGTTTGGCAGAGGTCTGGAGTGCCATCCGTGCCAAGGAAGGTATGGGCGGTCTGGTTCTGGAAGGAACCGAAGCAAAGATCCTGTCCGATGTGGTGGCACAGTTTTACGCCTACCTGTCCGGTTGTATGTTCAACGATCCTGTGGGAATGGCCATTTATGCAGAGCTGCACTACATGATGTCCTCCCTCATGCTGGGAGAATGGTTTGAATAAGGAGCCGCGCCTGCGCTTTACTGATGAGGAACGGTCTGACCCTGCACTGGAAAAGCCGATCCGTAAAGCGGAGAAAGCTGCGGCCAGAGCAGATATGGCGCAGGCCAATATCCCAAAGAAAAAGGTCAGGCAGACGGTCATCGACCCGGATACCGGAAAAAAGACCTCGAAGCTGACCTTTGAGGACAAGAAAAAGCCACCCTCCAAACTTTCTCAAGGGGTCAAGGAAGCTCCCGTCCATCTGGTTGCGGGCAAGCTCCACAAAGAGATCCGGGAAACAGAACAGGACAATGTGGGCGTGGAAAGCGCCCACAAGTCCGAGGAAGCGGTGGAGACCGGCGCTTATCTGGTGCGGGAGGGCTATCGCAGCCACAAGCTGAAGCCGTACCGCAAAGCAGCACAGGCAGAGCGCCAACTGGAAAAGGCAAATGTAAATGTTCTGTACCAGAAATCTTTGCAGGAAAATCCCCAGTTTGCCAGCAATCCACTTTCCCGCTGGCAGCAAAAGCAGGCCATCAAAAAGCAGTATGCCGCCGCCAAACATGCCGGTCAGACTGCTGGAAATACCGCCCAGGCTGCATCCAAAACAGGAAAAGCCGCAAGGACGGTAAAAGAAAAGGCACAGCAGGCAGGGGCATTCGTCATGCGCCACAAGAAGGGTTTCCTGATGGCAGGGGTTTTGTTCCTCATTACCTGTATGCTGATGAATACCATGTCCTCCTGCTCCATGATGGCGCAGAGCATCGGTTCCGTTCTCTCCGGTACCACTTATCCGTCGGATGACCCGGAAATGCTGGCGGTGGAGGCAGATTATGCAGCCAGAGAAGCCCAGTTGCAGGAGGAAATCGACAACATAGAAAGCAGTCACCCAGGGTATGACGAGTATCGCTATGACCTTGGTATGATCGGCCATGACCCTCATGAGCTGGCAGCATTTCTCTCTGCCGTCTTGCAAGGCTACACCCGGCAGAGCGCTCAGGCAGAGCTGGCGCGTGTGTTTGCAGCACAGTATCAGCTGACGCTTACTGAGGAAGTGGAGATTCGCTACCGCACGGAGACCTCCACCGACCCGGAGACCGGTGAGACCACCTCAGAAGAAGTTCCCTATGAGTATTACATTTTGAATGTGAAACTCGCCAGCAAGCCCATTTCCGCTGTGGTGTCGGAACTTCTGACCCCGGAGCAGATGAAAATGTATCAGGTCTACCGGCAGACCATGGGCAATAAGCCGCTGTTGTTTGGCGGCGGCTCCCCTGATACCAGCGGCTCGGAAGATCTGTCCGGTGTGCAGTTCATTAACGGTACCCGCCCCGGCAATCCTCAGCTGGTGGAACTGGCCAAGCGTCAGGTGGGCAATGTGGGCGGCTATCCTTATTGGAGCTGGTATGGCTTTGACAGCCGCGTGGAATGGTGCGCCTGCTTCGTATCCTGGTGCTATAACCAGGCAGGAAAAAGTGAACCGCGCTTTGCAGGCTGTGAGTGGCAGGGCGTTCCGTGGTTCCAGTCTCATGGACAGTGGGGCGCAAGAGGCTATAACAATCTGGCTCCCGGAGATGCAATTTTCTTTGACTGGGATTTGGATGGGACAGCAGACCATGTAGGTATCGTGATCGGTACGGATGGCAGCCGTGTTTATACCGTGGAGGGAAATTCCGGCGATGCCTGCAAGATTAAAAGTTATGACCTGAATTATCAAAGCATTAAGGGCTACGGCCTGATGAACTGGTAACAGAGATTTTTAAGAAGGAGTGATAGACGATGGCAAAGAACAAAATTGAGCGCATTGACCAGGAGATTACAAAGGTCCGCGAGAAGATCGCAGAGTATCAGGAAAAGCTCAAGGCGCTGGAAGCACAGAAAACCGAGGCAGAAAATCTGGAGATCGTCCAGATGGTGCGCGCCCTGCGTATGACCCCGACCCAGTTGAGCGCCATGCTGTCCGGTGGCACAGTTCCCGGCAGTTTGGCTGATGACAATAACGAACAGGAGGAAAACAGCTATGAGGAATAAACGATTGCTCCGAACACTTTCCGCCCTTTGCCTGACAATGGTTGTGGCATTTGGCTTTACGATCCCTGCTTTTGCACAGGGGTCAGAACAGGCTCCGGCGGCACCGGCAGAGGATTCTACCAATGACAGCAATGTTACTGTGGAAGAAACAGAACCAGCACCGGCACTTACACCGGAGGGGAATGCGGCACTGGTGGATGATTTTGGAGGCAATAAGCAGCTTATTACTGTTACGACCAAAGCTGGAAATTACTTTTACATCCTGATTGACAGGGCGAATGAGGATAAAAAGACTGCTGTTCACTTTCTGAATCAGGTGGATGAAGCGGATTTGATGGCACTGATGGAAGATGGAAAAGCAAAAGAGGAGCCGCCTGCGGTATGCAGCTGCACGGCAAAATGTGAAGCAGGGGCAGTCAATACGGCCTGCCCGGTCTGTGTAACTGATAAGAGTAAATGTACGGGCAAAGCACCGGAACCTCCGGCAGAAACACCGGAGCCGGAAAAAGAGAAGCCTGCCGGACTGAACCCGGCTGCGATAGTCCTTTTGCTGGCTCTGCTGGGCGGCTGTGGCGTATTTGCCTATTTGAAGCTTGTTAAGAACAAGCCTAAGACCAAGGGCAATGACAGTCTGGACGATTATGATTATGGCGAGGAAGATTCCGAGGAATGGGAAACCGAGGATGAGGAGTCGGACGAACCGGACGCTGATGGGGGCAGCACAGAAGAAGATGATGAGGACAGTGTGAAATGACCCGTTTCACAGACAGTCCCTATGAACGCATGATGACACGCAGGCCGGAGGGCGGGAAGGAAACTTCCCGTCCTCCTTCTTTACCCCACAGCCACCCCTGCTATGGCTGCGGGAATTATGGAAGTCCCTGCGTAGGTATCTGCCATCGCGAGATGGAACGCTGGCTCAAAGAAAGGAAACGAAAAAAATGAGTGTTCTGATTATATTTATCAAGCTGATTGCTGTTTTTGACCTGCTGGTGATCGCCGTGTATTTTGGCGGCGACATTCTTTCTACCATGTTAAACAAACTTCGGAGAAAGCCAAAGCAAGATGACCCCTTTGATTTCTCCTTAGATACCGTGACAGTTTCATTGTCCATAGATTCTATCCGTCAGCTTTGTTCCGACGATGCGGCAGATTTTGTGGAAGAAAAGATCCTGCCAAATGCGGAGAAAACAATGGCCGTGCTGACGGAACAAGAACAGACGGCGGCTCGGCTGCTCTTATCCGCTTTGATCGGTTTTCTTGCAGCAGAAGCTCCTATGGATGAACAGAGCTTTCCTTTGATGATGGAACTTCTGAACTGCATGGAAGGGGAAAAAGAAGATGGTTGTCAGGATGCAGTAGATAGTTTACTTGAAGATGCCGCCTGCAATACCCGCCGTCACGAAGAATATTACAGCAATTATCAACGCTACCAGCTGATGCAGGTGGATAAAACCCGTGTCATTTTGGCTTGCCGTATCATCATCAATGACCTGCTGGGGAAACTGTACCGCTATGACTACCGGTTTGGTTATAACCTGCTACTGGATGAGGAAAACAGCATAGAGAAAAAACTGCACACGCCTGTGCGGGAAGAATGGGAGGCTGAAGATTATGAATTTAGTGATTGCTGAAAAACCATCGGTTGCACAAAGTCTGGCTACGGTAATCGGTGCAACTGCTCGTAAGGATGGGTATCTGGAGGGTAACGGCTGGCGTGTCAGCTGGTGCGTGGGCCATCTGGCCGGTCTTGCGGATGCAGACAGTTATGATCCCAAGTATGCCAAGTGGCGATATGATGACCTGCCTATTCTGCCGGAGCATTGGCAGATGGTAGTGGGAAAGGATAAGAAAAAGCAGTTTGATATTCTCAAAAAGCTGATGAACGCCCCGGATGTGACGGAGGTAGTAAATGCCTGTGATGCCGGACGCGAGGGCGAGCTGATCTTCCGCAGCGTCTATGAGCTGGCAGGCTGCCAAAAGCCGATGAAAAGGCTCTGGATTTCTTCGATGGAGGACTCCGCCATAAGGGAGGGCTTTGCAAACCTGCGCCCAGGTGTAGATTATGATGGACTTCGGGATGCTGCTCTCTGCCGTGCCAAGGCCGACTGGTTGGTAGGGATCAATGCCACAAGGCTTTTTTCCGTGCTGTACCACCGCACCCTCAACATCGGGCGCGTGATGTCCCCAACGCTGGCACTGATTGTCCAGCGAGAAGCTGAAATCGACACCTTTAAGCCGGTTCCTTTTTATGCCGTGGCGCTGGAGCTGCCCGGTCTTACCATATCCGGGGAGCGCATGGCGGATAAAGCTGCTGCCGAACAGCTGAAAGAAGCCTGTCAGGGTGCAAATGTCACAATCAAAAAGGTGGAGTGCAAGGAAAAGTCCGAAAAGCCGCCTGCCCTCTATGACCTGACTACCCTGCAAAGAGATGCCAACCGCCTGCTTGGATTTACAGCCCAGCAGACCCTGGACTATCTACAAAGCCTGTATGAAAAGAAGCTCTGCACCTATCCACGTACTGACAGCCGCTATCTGACTGGTGATATGGCAGACAGCCTGCCGGTGCTGGTGAATCTGGTTGCCAGTGCTATGCCGTTTCGCAAAGGGATCGCCATTACCTGTGATCCGCATACGGTCATCAACGATAAGAAAGTAACCGACCACCACGCAGTAATCCCTACCAGAAATCTCAAGGATGCAGACCTTTCTGCCCTTCCTGCGGGAGAAAAAGCGGTGCTGGAGCTGGTGGCCCTGCGTCTGCTGTGTGCCGTGGCCCAGCCCCATATCTATTCGGAAACCGTTGTGATTGCAGCGTGTGCCGGTAGGGAGTTTACCGCCAAAGGAAAAACGGTGAAGCACCACGGATGGAAAGCACTGGAGGACGCCTACCGTGCCAAAATGAAGGATGCAGAGCCGAAAAAAGAGGGCGCAGAGAAAGCCCTGCCGGAGCTGACCGAAGGACAGACTCTTTCGGTTGTTGCTGCAATCGTCAAAGAAGGCAAAAGCAGTCCGCCCCTGCACTTTACGGAGGACACTCTGTTGTCCGCGATGGAGACTGCCGGAAAAGAGGATATGCCGGAGGATGCCGAGCGAAAAGGTCTGGGGACACCGGCCACCCGTGCCGGTATTTTGGAAAAGCTGGTATCTGCCGGTTTTCTGGAACGAAAAAAGAGCAGGAAAACGGTGCAGCTTCTCCCTTCCCACGATGCAGTTTCCCTGATCACCGTTCTGCCGGAACAACTGCAATCGCCGCTTCTGACTGCCGAGTGGGAGTACCGACTGGGCGAGATCGAGCGCGGGCAGCTTGCCCCGGAGGAGTTTTTGGACGGGATCAGCACCATGCTGAAAGATCTGGTGGGAACTTATCAGGTCATCAAAGGAACTGAGTACCTGTTCACTCCGCCCCGTGAGGTGGTGGGCAAATGCCCTCGCTGCGGCGGTGAAGTTGCAGAACTGCAAAAAGGCTTCTTCTGTCAGAATGATTCTTGCAAATTTGCAATCTGGAAAAATAACAAATGGTGGGCTGCCAAGAAAAAACAGCCGACCAAGGCTGTGGTGTCTGCACTGCTTAACGATGGCCGTGTCCGTGTGACGGGGCTATATTCGGAGAAAACCGGCAAGACCTACGATGCCACTGTGGTTTTGGAGGACGATGGACAGTACGCCAACTTCAAGCTGGAATTTGACCAGCGGAAAGGAGGCAGCTGATGAATCTCTCTTTAGTGGAACGGGAAACCATTCTCCTCTATAACCAGGCAGAACCAATGGCTGAGATCTATACTCATGATCCCCGTCTGATGGAGAAGCTGGAACTGCTGGCAAAAAAGCACCCCGACCAGATCACCCGAAAGGACGCCCATAACTTTACCGTTCCTAAGCGGTGTGTATCAGTCCGAGAGCCATACAGCGCAGAACGCCGCAAAGCTGCCAGTGAACGCGCGAAAGCTGCCGGATACCAGCCCCCTGTGAGAAAGTCCAGCAGTTAAAGGCACATGGCAGAGAATGTATTTGAAGCAGTCAAGCAGTCGGTCAGCACCAGAGATGCGGCAGCGTTTTATGGGATCGAGATCAAACGAAATGGCATGGCCTGTTGTCCCTTTCACGATGATAAGAACCCCAGCATGAAGCTGAACGAGGAATATTTCTACTGTTTCGGCTGCGGAGCTACTGGCGATGTGATCGACTTTACCGCAAAGCTCTTTGACCTCTCCCCAAAAGAAGCAGCAGAGAAATTGGCACAGGACTTTGGCCTGATCTATGACAGTCAGGCCCCTCCCCGTAGGAGATATGTCCGGCAGAAAACAAAGGCACAAAAGTTTCGGGAGGACCGGCAGCGGTGTTATCGCGTACTGTCCGATTACTACTATCTGCTGAAAAAATGGGAGGCCGACAATTCTCCCCGGACACCGGAGGAAGAACCGCACCCCCGTTTTGTGGAAGCAATCCAGAAGAAAACCTATGTAGAGTACCTGTTGGACCTTTTTCTTTATGAAAGTGAAGAAGAACAAAAGGCATGGATTGCAGAACACACAGCAGAAATCACACACTTGGAAAGGAGATTGAAAATCATGGCTGAGAACAAACCCACCAACCGAGAGCGGCTAAGGGAAATCACAGATGGCATCGAGCAGGGGATCAAAGAACTGTTTGAGAGTGAAAAGTATATGCGCTATCTGTCCGTCATGTCCCGCTTCCACCGCTATTCGGTAAACAACACCATGCTCATCTATATGCAGAAGCCGGACGCTACATTGGTAGCCGGATACAATAAGTGGAAAGACCAGTTTGAGCGTCATGTAAAAAAGGGCGAGCATGGTATTACCATCATTGCTCCCACACCATATAAGAAGAAAATCGAGGAGCAGAAACTGGACCCGGATACCAAGGCTCCGATTTTGGATAAAGACGGAAAGATCGTCACAGAGGAAAAAGAAATCGAGATCCCCATGTTTCGCCCGGTCAAGGTCTTTGATGTGAGCCAGACCGACGGGAAACCTTTGCCTGAGCTTGCTTCCTCCCTTTCCGGCAATGTGCCAAATTATGAGGCATTCATGGAGGCTCTGCGCCGCAGTGCGCCGGTGCCGATCACTTTTGAAGCAATGGCCGCCGATACGGACGGCTATTTTTCTGCCGATCATCAGAAAATCACCATTCGTCAGGGCATGAGTGAGGTGCAGACGGTTTCGGCCACAGTACACGAGATTGCCCACAGCAAGCTCCATGACCCTAAAAAATATGAAATGCTACCGTCATGGAAGGTTGTGCAGGAGAGTGAAGGTGGAACCAAGCATGATTTCAAGTTGGATTTTACCACAGAAAAAGAAGCCGAACAGTTTGCTTCTGATATGGATTGGCGTTATGTGGACGAAAATCAGTTTGAATGGCGTCTTGCAGTTGAGGAAGATGCAACCGCAGAAAAACAGGCAATCAAAAACCGTCACACGGAAGAAGTGGAGGCTGAAAGCATCTCCTATGCAGTCTGCAAATATTTTGGCATCGAGACAGGAGAAAACAGCTTTGGCTATATTGCCAGTTGGAGTCAGGGCAAGGAACTGAAAGAGTTGAGAGCCAGTTTGGAGTCCATCAACAAAACCTCCGGCACCTTGATCTCCGACATTGAGCGCCACTATAAGGAAATCTGCAAAGAGCGCGGAATCGACCCTCATGCAAAGGTAGAGCCGGAAACCGCCCCGATAGAGCAGCCAGCAGATGCCATTAAGGTATCTGATAGGCTGCCGACCGGCGATCTGACCTACTATGTAGCAGAGTGCATGGAATTTCCAAACCTCGGAGAATACCACGATAACCTGTCTTTGGAGGAAGCTGTCCGCATTTATCAGGAGATTCCAGCAGAGCGAATGAACGGGATCAAGGGCATTGGTTTTGAGCTGAAAGACGGAAGCGACTATGAAGGACCTTTTCCGATTTTGACCGGCCAGACCATTGACCTGGACACCATCCAGGCAATCGACTATTACCGTGATAATCCTCTGGTGCAAAAAGCGGTAAAGGAACTGGCTGCGGCAATGCCGGAAATGGAAGTGATGGGGGCGGACGCCAACCAGCAGGAGGCTTTGTTTCTGATTGACGATGCCACCTATCTTCATATCCAGTCCTGTGACAGTGGCTGGGACTATACCCTTTACGATGCTGCGTCCATGAAAGAGTTGGATGGTGGTCAGCTGGATATGCCGGAGATTTCCCGCATGAAGGCAGTTTTCCAGATTTGTGATGACAACGATTTGGGCAGAGACTCGGTAAAATACGCACCGTTGTCCATGATTGAGACCTTGCAGGAAACTGCCTACCAGCAGATGCAGACAGAGGCCAGTCAGATGACTGCCTCTTCCCAGCTGCCGGAAGCGCAGGAGCAGGCACTGGATGAATACCCCATGCCGGATGAGCAGGTATCCACACCGGATATGCAGGAATATGGCTACACCTATGATGGGATGCTCCCTGTTACCAGAGAACGGGCGCTGGAACTGGATGCCGCCGGTTTGACCGTCTATGTGCTGTATGAGGACAATACGGAGAGCATGGTGTTTGACCCGCAGGAAATCATGGATCATGGCGGTCTTTTCGGTGTGGACCATGAGGAATGGGAGAAAAGCCCTCAGTTCCACGAAAAGGTCATGGAGCGTCAGGAACATCAGCAGGAACGCGAACAGGCATTTCTCTCCCAGAACAGAGATTGCTTTGCCATCTATCAGGTAAGTCGTGACGATCCGCAGAATGTGCGCTTTATGAATCTGGACTGGTTAAAGTCCCATAACATTTCCATAGACCGCAGCAATTATGACCTCATTTACACAGCTCCTCTGAGGGAGTCTGGCACTGTGCCGGAGCAGCTGGAAAAACTCTATCAGCAATTCAATCTGGAAAAGCCCGTGGACTTTCACAGTCCCTCCATGAGCGTCAGCGACATCGTTGCGATCAGACAGGACGGTAAGGTATCCTGTCATTACTGTGACAGTGTTGGTTTTACCCAGATCCCCGGATTCCTGCCAGAAAACCCGCTGAAAAATGCGGAAATGATGCTGGAGGACGATTACGGCATGATTGACGGTATCATCAACAATGGCGCAAAAGAACCCACGGTGGCAGAGCTGGAACAGCAGGCCCGAAGCGGTCAGCCCATTTCCCTGATGGAGTTGGCAGCCGCCACCCATCGGGAGGAACGGGAAAAGAAAAAGTCCGTCATGGAGCAGCTGAAAGGCCAGCCCAAGACAGAACACAAAAAGACAGCACCCAAAAAGAGTGCGGAAAGGGAGATTTGATATGGGAAACTTTACTTTTGAGGAAATGAACCTGATGTGCATTTACAATACCGGCAGCCGCACCGGGCTGATTGACAGTCTGCGTGAGATGCGCGGCGAGCTTTCGCCGGAGGAAACAGAGCTGAGAGAGTTGACCGACAGCGCCCTTACGAAGCTCTGTGCGATGACCGATGAGAAGTTTGCCGAGCTGGAATTGTACCCGGATTTTGACCAGTAAACACCATAATCGCAGGGATGGGGTGGCGATCTGCCACCCCACCTTTTTACCCCAAAACCGAAAGGAGGACAGAACACTATGCCAACCAAAGCTGAACTATATGCACAGATGGCGGACAAGGTGGCAACGCAGCTCACGGGGAGCTGGCAGGAATGGGCAGGGTTTCTCACCACTGCTTCCCGACTTTACAAATACCCGTTCCATGAACAGCTGATGATCTACGCCCAGCGACCGGACGCCACTGCCTGTGCGGAGTACGATTTGTGGAATGAAAAGATGGGCCGGTATGTAAGGCGCGGTTCCAAGGGAATCGCTCTGCTGGACGATTCCGGGGACAGGCCCCGCCTGCGTTATGTCTTTGATATTTCCGACACCGGAACCCGTGAACATTCCCGCACTCCCTGGCTGTGGCAGCTGGAGGAGCGCCATTTGGATTCGGTGCAGGCCATGCTTGAGCGCACCTATGATGTTTCCGGTGATGACCTTGCCGGACAGCTCACTGAGGTAGCCGGAAAACTGGCTGAGGAATACTGGACGGAGCATCAGCAGGACTTCTTCTATATCGTTGACGGTTCCTTTTTGGAGGAATATGATGAGTTTAACATCGGAGTACAGTTCAAAGCAGCAGCCACCGTCAGCATCACTTACGCTTTGATGTCCCGCTGCGGACTGGAGCCAGAACGCTACTTCGACCACGAAGATTTCATGGCGATCTTTGATTTCAATACCCCGGCAACTATCGGGGCGCTTGGAACAGCGGTCAGCCAGATCAACCAGCAGGTGCTGCGGCAGATTGGCGTTACCGTCCGAAATGCAGAGCGCGAAGCCAACCAAGAAAGGAGCAAGCAAGATGAACAATCCCATGACCTATATCCAGAACGGAGACTATCTGATTCCCGACCTGAAGCTGAGCCAGCAGCGGTCGAAACCCCTGGGCAAGTACGGCAGGATGAGGAAAACCTACCTGAAGGAACATCGTCCCATCCTCTACAACCAGATGTTGCTGAGCGAGAAGCTGTACCCGCACCTTCTGGAGATCGACGAGACCGCCCAGAGCAGACTGGAGCAGATGATGCCCCAGCTGGCGAAGGAAGCGGGAGCCACCGAGGAACTGAAAGCCAGCGATCCCATGAAGTGGGTGGGGCTGATGAACACCTGCAAAGCTCAGGCCGAGGAAATCCTGATGGCGGAACTTATCAACAGCTGACCCTAAACCTGTTCCTCTCCGAAGCGGAACAGATCCAATCCATAGATGAAGCAGAGAATGTAGCGCATACATCCTCTGCTTTTTCTTTTGCCCAAAACGACATTGACCATGTACTGCGTTTGGGCGGCAATACAGACCGCCAGAGGGAGCGTGTGGTTGCAGCCTTTGAAAAGCAGAAAACCACCGCTGAGATTGCCGAGATACTGAAAACGCTGTACCACGGCGGCAACGGCCTTGGCAGCGTGAGTGCATGGTATGCCGAGGATGGTATCCATCTTTCTCATGGGAAGTCTGTCCGTTATGACAGGTCTGCCCAGGTCATTTCCTGGGAGAGCGCCGCAGAGCGTATCGGGGAGCTTTTGGAGAGCGGCCAGTTTGCCTCAAATGTGGAACTTGCAGAAGCGGCAGGCTATGAACGCTCCCTCCTTGCCACAAAGTTCTGGAACCTATATCACGATCTCAGTGAGGACGCCAGAGAAGCCGGATATTTGTCCTGCCTGTCAGAGATCAAAGGCAATGGGTTCCCGGAGGAGACCCACCGCCTGACGGAGCAGCTGAGTGACCCGACCTTCCGCCAGACTCTCAAGGAAGAATACGCTGCTTTCTGGACTGCCTATCAGCAGAACCGTGACCTGTTGCGTTTTCACTATCATAGGCCAAGGGAGATCTGGGAGAACCTGAAAGACCTTGACCTGCCACGCAGGACCTTTTCTTCGGATCTTTCCCAAGTGCCAACTGTCCAGCACTTCATTACCGAGGATGAGATCGACGCCGCTATGACCGGTGGCAGCAGTTTCGCCGGAGGAAAAGGTCGTATCTATGCGTTCTTCATGGCAAACCATACGGATAAGGAGAAAGTGAGATTCCTCAAAGATGAGTATGGCATTGGCGGACGCTCTCATGCCCTGTCCGGCGCAACACACAGCGGCGAAGATCACGATGGGAAAGGACTGCACTATAAAAAGCAGGACTGCCCGGATGTTCACTTGAACTGGGAAAAGGTTGCCAAGCGCATTACCTCTCTTGTCCAGAAAGGCCGCTATCTTACCGAACAGGAACAGGCGCAGTATGACAAGATCCAGGCTGAAAAGGAATTGGCAGAAGAAGATGCCATTCAAGCCCAGCAGCCGGAGGTGGAGGAAGAAACGCCAAAGCCTACCCTTCGGGAGCAGTTTGAGCAGTATAAGCCTGTGGTGACTGCCGCCATATCTGAGGATGTGGCATATCGAAATGCCTGCGGTCATTCCGACCGTGAAAATGCTGTCATCGAGGGCAATGCCGCTGTGCGCCGTGCGGTTCTTGGTTCTAAGGATATGGAGCTGATCCGACTCTATTCGGATGTGCCGGAATTCCGTCAGCGTTTACACCGGGAAGTGATCGACGAGACCTATCCAAAGCTCCATGAGCTTCTGCGCCCTCTTTCTCAGGAAGATATTGATACTGCCCTTTGTGCATGGAACGGCAATATCGAGAGTAAACACGCTGTTGTCCGCTATATGAAAGACCATGAAAGAGAAAAAGATACCGCCGCATGGCTGGCTCAGGAATACGGCGGCAGTAACAGCAACAGCCTGTTCGTTGTCCGTGCCGGCAGCCCGGAGGAAACGCAGCTGCCCTGGCCGAAGGTACAGCGCCGGATTGCCCAGCTCATTCAGGAGGACCGGTTCTATACCGAAGAAGAACAGAACCGTTTTGACGACATCGACCCAATCGCCATCCGGGAAGCTCTGGAAGAAAGAGGGATCGTCAACGGACAGGTGACAGACCCGGAAAAACTGGACAATGCCCCGTTTATCCAACAGGTGATGTCAGATGCAGAGCAGATCGCAGATGCCGAGACAGAGCAGACTTCCGAAGTTTCCATTTCCGATGAGGAATATGACGCAGTTCGCCGCCCAATTCCGCAAAGAACCTCCTACGACCCAGCCGCCCCGGTCTATGCCGTGGGCGATACCGTGTATATCGAGGATGACGCCTATCAGATCACAGAGCTGCGGGAGGACACCGTACAGCTTCTACCCACCGGGATGGTATATCCCATCTACCGGGCAGAGCGCAAAGAACAGTTCGAGCAGCTGCTTCGGGCAGACCGCCGCAATGCTTACTATACCGAGTTTCTTCCTATTGACCCGGACAAGGCAGATCAAGACTTGCGGGATGTATTGGCTCATGGACTGATGGATGAAGCGGATAAAAAGCAGCTTTCCACGCTGCTGCAATCCGGCAGGAGCAACAGCGAGATCGCCTACTGGCTGAGCAGAGCCTATTCCGGTGAGATCGAGACACTGAATCTGGAGACCGGCGATATTGCCGATTACCGTACCACGGCACAGGGCATAGAACTGGAAGTCATGGATGCAGAGGAAAAGCGTCTGGCTATGCTGTATTTCCGCTGGGATGAGGTTGCACCTTTGCTGCGCGGGATGTATGCCCGTCAGCTGGATGGCTTTGGACAGGAACAGCCCCAATCGGCTACCGAATCCCCGGCCTTCCATTCCGAGACCATGGCCGTCTATCCGGGCGATAAGAACAATCTGCCTTATGATGTGGTGGTGGAACGACTGCATATCGAGGAGCCGGAGCCACCAGCCCCTGTGACTGAGCCGGAGAAAACCTTTGAGGAAGTGTTGGATGAACACCCGGTTTCCATTCAGGTCAATGGCCAGTGGCAGACTTTTCCCAATGCCAGAGCCGCCGAGGAAGCCGCTTACGGGGAATACAAGGACAACCTGCGCCGCACCGCTGAGAATTTCCGTATCACCGACGACCACCTGGGCGAAGGCGGTCCGAAAGCCAAGTTCCAGGCAAATGTCAATGCGATTCGTTTGCTGAAAGAGCTGGAAGCTGCCGGACAGCAGGCAAGCCCCGAACAGCAGGAGGTTCTTTCTCGATACGTGGGCTGGGGCGGTCTCTCTGATGCGTTTGACCCGGAGAAACCGGCATGGGCTTTAGAGTATGCCCAGCTAAAAGAACTGCTGACCCCGGAGAAATATGCCGCCGCCAGAAGCTCTACCCTCAACGCCCATTACACCAGCCCTACGGTCATTCAGGCCATCTATGAAGCGGTGGACCGTATGGGATTTGAGACCGGAAATATTCTGGAGCCGTCTATGGGTGTGGGCAATTTCTTTGGTATGCTGCCGGAGAAAATGCGAAACAGCCGTCTGTACGGCGTGGAGCTGGACCCTGTTTCCGGGCGCATCGCAAAGCAGCTCTATCCCAAGGCGGACATCACAGTAGGCGGCTTTGAGACCACCGATAGGCGTGACTTCTTTGACCTTGCCATCGGCAATGTACCTTTCGGTCAGTATCAGGTCAATGACAAAGCCTACAACAAGCTGAATTTCAGTATTCACAACTACTTTTTCGCCAAAGCACTGGACCAGGTGCGTCCCGGCGGCGTGGTGGCTTTTGTAACCTCCCGCTATACTATGGACGCCAAGGATTCCACCGTGCGCCGCTATCTTGCCCAGCGTGCCGAGCTGCTGGGAGCTATCCGTCTGCCGAATGACGCGTTCAAAAAGAATGCCGGTGCCGAGGTGGTATCGGACATCATCTTCCTCCAAAAGCGGGACCGCCCGCTGGACATTGCACCAGAGTGGACGCAGACCGGCATTATCAGGGTTCCCGCAAAGTCGCAAGACTTTGTGGGAGAAGGAGGAGCGACGGAGCAAGCGAGCTTTTCGCCGCAAGGCGGAAACGAGCAGGCGCAGTCCGCGACGACGCAGGATGGGTTTGCCATCAACCGGTATTTTATCGACCACCCGGAAATGGTGCTGGGCAGACAGGAGCCGGTAAGCACTGCTCATGGTATGGATTACACCGTGAACCCTATCGAGGGACTGGAGCTTTCCGACCAGCTGCATGATGCTGTGAAGTACATTCATGGCACTTATCAGGAGGCAGAGCTGCCGGATCTGGGCGAAGGCGAAGCCATTGACACCTCCATTCCTGCCGACCCAAATGTGAAGAACTATTCCTATGCCATTGTAGACGGGCAGGTGTACTATCGGGAAAACAGCCGCATGGTGCGCCCTGACCTCAACGCCACCGCCGAAGCCCGCGTGAAAGGTCTTGTGGGACTGCGTGATTGTGTGCAGGAACTGATCGACCTTCAGATGGATGCAGCGGTTCCAGACAGCACCATTACCCAAAAACAGGCGGAACTGAACCGGCTCTATGATAGCTTTTCTGCCAGATACGGTCTCATCAACGACCGTGCAAATCGGCTGGCCTATGCAGATGATTCTTCCTATTACCTGCTCTGTGCGCTGGAAGTTATCGACGAGGACGGAAAGCTGGAGCGCAAGGCGGATATGTTCACCAAACGGACCATCAAGCCCCATCAGGCAGTGGCTACTGTGGATACGGCAAGCGAAGCACTGGCGGTGTCCATCTCGGAAAAGGCCTGCGTAGATATGAGCTATATGAGTCGGCTTACCGGAAAAACAAAAGAAGAACTGGCCGGAGAGCTGCAAGGCGTGATCTTCCGTGTACCGGGACAGCTGGAACAGGACGGCACACCCCATTTTGTGACTGCTGATGAATACCTGTCCGGGAATGTGCGCCGCAAGCTGCGTCAGGCGCAGCGGGCGGCACAGCAGGACCCTTCTTTTGCAGTCAATGTGGAAGCTCTTACCGCCGCCCAGCCCAAAGACCTGGATGCGTCGGAGATCGAGGTGCGCCTTGGTGCCACCTGGATCGACAAGGAATATATCCAGCAGTTTATGTACGAGACCTTCAACACCCCGTTTTATCTCCAGCGCAGCATAGAGGTCAACTATTCCTCCTTTACTGCTGAATGGCAGATCAAGGGGAAATCTTCCGTATCCTACAACGATGTGGCAGCTTATACCACCTATGGGACCAGCCGCGCCAATGCTTATAAGATTTTGGAGGACAGTCTGAACCTGCGGGATGTCCGTATCTATGACACCATAGAGGATGCGGATGGAAAAGAGCGCCGCGTGCTGAACGCCAAGGAGACCACTCTGGCTGCCCAAAAACAGCAGGCTATCCGGGAAGCCTTTAGGGACTGGATCTGGAGAGACCCGGAGCGCCGCCAGACTTTGGTGCGCCAGTATAACGAAGAAATGAACTCTACCCGTCCCCGCGAGTATGATGGCAGCCATATCACTTTTGGTGGCATGAACCCGGCCATTACCCTGCGGGAACACCAGAAAAGTGCCATCGCCCATGTGCTGTATGGCGGAAATACCCTGTTGGCACACGAAGTAGGCGCGGGCAAAACCTTTGAGATGGTGGCCGCTGCGATGGAAGCCAAACGCCTGGGCTTGTGCCAGAAATCTCTCTTTGTGGTTCCCAACCACTTGACCGAGCAGTGGGCGTCGGAGTTTCTACGTCTCTATCCTTCCGCCAATATCTTAGTCACCACAAAAAAGGACTTTGAGACCCATAACCGAAAGAAGTTCTGCGCCCGTATTGCGACCGGTGACTACGACGCCATCATCATGGGACACAGCCAGTTTGAGCGTATCCCAATCAGCCGGGAGCGCCAGGAAAGGCTTCTCTATGAGCAGATCGACGAGATCACTGAGGGCATCGCAGAGGTGCAGGCCAGCGGCGGCGAGCGTTTTACCGTCAAGCAGCTGGAGCGTACCCGAAAATCTCTGGAAGCCAGACTGGAAAAGCTGCAAGCCGAGGGACGAAAAGACGATGTGGTAACCTTCGAGCAGCTGGGTGTGGACCGTTTGTTTGTGGACGAGGCCCACAACTATAAAAACCTGTTTCTATACACAAAAATGCGGAATGTGGCTGGTCTTTCCACATCGGATGCACAGAAATCCTCCGATATGTTTGCCAAGTGCCGCTATATGGATGAGATCACCGGAAACCGTGGCGTGATTTTTGCCACCGGCACACCAGTCAGCAACTCTATGACCGAGCTTTACACCATGCAGCGTTACCTTCAGTATGAACGCCTGCAAGAACTGAACATGACCCACTTCGACTGCTGGGCTTCCCGATTTGGGGAGACCGTCACAGCATTGGAGCTGGCGCCGGAGGGAACCGGCTACCGGGCAAGAACGAGATTCAGCAAGTTCTTTAATCTGCCGGAGCTGATGAACCTGTTCAAAGAAGTGGCGGACATTAAGACTGCCGACCAGTTAAATCTCCCTACCCCGGAAGTGGAGTACCACAACATCGTGGCGCAGCCCACCAAACATCAGCAGGAAATGGTCAAAGCTCTTTCGGAGCGTGCATCGCTGGTACACAGCGGAACTGTTGACCCGTCCCAGGATAACATGCTCAAGATTACCTCGGATGGCCGTAAGTTGGGGCTTGACCAGAGGATCGTCAACCAGATGCTGCCGGACGAACCTGGCACAAAGGTCAATCAGTGTGTGGACAACATCATGCAGATCTGGCGGGACGGCAAAGCTGACAAGCTGACCCAGCTGGTGTTCTGCGACATTTCTACACCACAGGCCAAAGCTCCTGCAAGCAAGGCGGCGAAAACGCTGGATAATCCACTGCTTCACGCATTGGAAGGCGCTGTGCCTCTGCCGGAACAGGAACCGACCTTTACGGTATATGACGATATTCGTCAGAAACTCATTGCTCAGGGGATGCCTGCCGACCAGATCGCTTTTATCCATGAAGCCAATACCGAAGTGCGGAAAAAGGAGCTGTTCTCTAAAGTCCGTACCGGTCAGGTTCGTGTCCTTTTGGGCAGCACCGCCAAGATGGGCGCAGGCACCAATGTGCAGGACCGTCTGGTGGCACTTCATGATCTGGATTGTCCGTGGAGACCCGGAGACCTTGCCCAGAGAAAGGGGCGTATCGAGCGTCAGGGCAACCAGAACCCCCTTGTTCATGTGTACCGCTATGTGACCGAGGGAACCTTTGACGCATACCTCTGGCAGACAGTGGAGAACAAGCAGAAATTCATCAGTCAGATCATGACTTCTAAATCGCCGGTGCGTTCCTGCGATGATGTGGATGAAACAGCCCTCAGTTTTGCCGAGATCAAGGCTCTGTGTGCCGGAGATCCCCGCATCAAGGAGCGTATGGATTTGGATGTGGAGGTATCCCGCCTGAAGCTGATGAAAGCCGACCACCAGAGCAAGCAATATCGTCTGGAGGACCAGCTGCTCAAATACTTCCCGGAGGAGATTGAAAAGCACAAAGGTTTTATCAAGGGCTTTGAATCCGATCTGGAGGTTTTGACAGCTCACCCGCACCCGGAGGACGGTTTTGCTGGTATGGAGATTCGTGGAGACCTGCTGACCGATAAGGAGAACGCCGGTGCAGCCCTTTTGGATGCCTGCAAGGAGGTCAAAACCTCCGATCCGGTGCAGATCGGCAGCTACCGGGGTTATGCCATGTCCGTGGAATTTTCCGCTTGGAAACAGGAGTATACGCTCCTGCTGAAAGGACAGATGACCCACCGGGCAACCCTTGGTACAGACCCTCGCGGAAATCTTACCCGTATCGACAATGCCCTCGCCCAGATGCCCCAGCGTCTGGAGGCGGCAAAGGCCCAGCTGGATAACCTCTATCAGCAGCAGGCTGCCGCAAAGGAGGAAGTCGGAAAGCCATTCCTTTATGAAGAAGAACTGCGAAGCAAAAATGCCCGTCTGGTGGAGCTGGATACTTTGCTCAACATCGACGGAAAGGGACAGGCGCACGCAGAGGCTGTTGTTGCCAAAAGCACACGGACTTCGGTGCTGGACAGCCTGAAGCGTTCGGCGACGCCCCGCAGTACAGACAAGAAACCAAAACAGCATGAGGAGGTGCGATAACATGAATACCAATAATCTGAATACGGCCCTTTATGAAAAGATGGCCACTGAGCAGGAAAAATATAGGGACTGGTTGAAAAGCCAGCCCCCGGAAGAAATCCTGCACCACACCTATGAATATACTGTCCGTGAGGATATTGTGATGGCGATGGAGGAGCTGGAGCTGACCGACGCACAGGCCCAGGCGCTTTTGGAATCTCCCTCGCCGCTGGCGGATGTGTACCGTTATTTTGAAAAGCTGGAGACCGGCTATATGGATATGATCCGGGACAGCATTGAGAACCGTGCCGACGATGTGTGCAGAGCTAAAGAGGAACTGCGAACAACACCGGTCTATCCCCATTCAGCTGCTTATGCGAGAGAACATGGGGAGCTGGAGCAGTACCGAGCTTCCAACAATGTAAATCTCCAATGCAAGGAGTCCATTGAAGCGGCGGTGCGGGAACACTTCGACGGAATGTATCTCAGCCACGATGCGGCAAAGGGTGTGATCGAGACCTATGGCATGGAGCGTGTATCTATGGTTCTGTCTAACACGGTCCAGCTTCAGGACTGGGATGGGCGCTACTCCCGACGCAACAAAGAATGGGCCAAGACTATTCCCAACGATAATCCCGAAACCGTCCGTTGTGGTTATGCCTTAAACAGCCACCCTGCTGTGCTGGATGGTTTTATTGATCTGGTGCGTGAAGAACAGCAGCGCAGCCGTACCCAGAGAGAAAAACTGGAACCGTCCCGTCCCTCAGTACGGGATAAGCTCAAACAGGAGCTGCCCGCCCATAAGTCTGCCGCCCCGAAAAAACGGGAGCTGGAGCGATAACCATGGCAAAGCGCAAGCGGGATGTGCCGGTTTTGTTTTGGGTGTCCGCAGAAGAACTGGAACTGATCCATCAAAAGATGCAGCAATACGGGACAGAAAATCTGAGTGCTTATCTGCGGAAAATGGCGCTGGATGGTTATGTGGTCAAGTTGGAACTGCCAGAGCTGAAGGAGTTGGTCTCCCTGATGCGCCGAAGCAGCAACAACTTGAACCAGCTGACCCGCAAAGTGCATGAGACCGGGCGGGTTTATAATGCTGACTTGGAGGATATATCCCAGCGGCAGGAACAACTGTGGGAGGGTGTGAAGGAAATCCTTACCCAACTCTCCAAACTTTCATAACAGGGATAGATACTCCATTTGCGGAGGGAGGAACGGCGTTTCTTCGCCGCACCTTCCTCCGCTTTTTCTTTTTGTCTGTATCCTTGTCTTTTGCCTGTCCGTACCAGATAATATGAGTAGAATAAGAAGCGTAGCAAAGGAGTGAAAACAGATGTTGACCTTTGAAAAGGTGCTGGAGATTTTTGCGGATTACCTGACCGCAGACGAGACCATAGAAGTTTATATCAGCCGCCATGGATGTGTAAGAGTTGAATTTGACCAAGATTTTCACTATTGCTCTGGCGAGGTGTGCCATACTCCCAAGGAACTGTTCGACCTCTTAGCCGATGATTACCGGACTTATCTGGAGATTGAACTGACCAAAGGAAAACGGGAAGTGACGGAAGATGATGAGAGAGAAGCGGATGCCCTGTGCAAACGGTATCTGGAGCGTTGGAGGGAAGAACTGGAATGAAGATTTTGAAAAGCTTGCTGATGATTGTAACTGCACCGGTCATTTTGGTGTTGACGCTTTTTGTCTGGCTCTGCATGGGGCTGATCTACATATCCGGTCTGGTGCTTGGTCTGCTCAGCACGGTAATTGCTCTGCTTGGCGTGGCTGTGCTTATTACCTATTCCCCGCAGAATGGTGTGATTTTGCTGGTTATGGCATTTTTGATTAGCCCGATGGGGCTGCCGCTGGCTGCGATCTGGCTGCTGGGCAAGGTACAGAGTTTGAAATTTGCGATCCAGGATTGGGTGTATGGGTAAATGATGTGAATATAATTTGAAATGAAAAGAAGCAGGACAAAGGGAGATGAGACCCAATGCCCTGCTTCTCTGTTTATTCGGAACGAACTGTAATATATTTTTGATGTTTACTTTTCGGTTTATCGGGAAGTGTCATTTTGAGTGTTCCATTGTTCAATAGCGGACGCAGATATTTTTGTGTAAAGTTTTTTGTGTTTTTGTATCCACAGTGTTCTGCGATTTCTAATTTTGAATGTGGTTCTATGCAAAATGCAAGGATTTTATCATGGGTTGCATCATGGGTTGCATCATGGGTTGCGTCATAGGTCTTATCATGGGTCGTTTCTATGATAGAAGGACCATGATGGTAATTTACATTTTTCAAGATGACTCTGAAATCTGTCGCTGTTGAGGAAAA
>NZ_QTWD01000007.1:0-476 GCF_003460955.1 Blautia sp. AF26-2
ATCGCCCTTTCACGGCGGTAACACGGGTTCGATTCCCGTCGGAGTCACTGAATATAAAATATTTGTTATGTATGCCGATGTGGCTCAATTGGCAGAGCAGCTGATTTGTAATCAGCAGGTTATCGGTTCGAGTCCGATCATCGGCTCTTTGGACCTTTAGCTCAGTTGGTTAGAGCAACCGGCTCATAACCGGTCGGTCCCGGGTTCGAGTCCCTGAAGGTCCACTTTAGTTCTATATTTTATATTCTGTATATGTCTGGCCCGGTGGCTCAGCTGGTTAGAGCGCCGCCCTGTCACGGCGGAGGTCGTCGGTTCGATCCCGATCCGGGTCGCTTTAAAAAGTCTGCGGAAGCAGGCTTTTTTCGTGTATAAAATTTTTTCCAGCTATAAAAGATGCCGTATTCCAGACATAGAAAAAAGTCTGAAAGACGGCATCTTGCTTAACAGATAAATTAACGGATAAAGTTTGTGCCGAC